>CAIYFD010000065.1 GCA_903925425.1 uncultured Opitutia bacterium
GAAAGATCTGGATCGACGGATCACCTTTGCGCTCGCCGGCGGTGACGACAAAGGCGCTGCCGCCCGCGCGGAACTGGATGCGGCCGGTGATGCCGTCGGCGGTGGCCTTCGGACGCGGCGCGTCGGGCGCCTGGGCCTTCCGGCCCTTGCCGGAGGCGGCCGAGGGCTGAAATTGGGCCGGACGAGTTTGCTTCGCCGGCGCGGCCGGCGCGGAGCCGGTTCGCAGGGAACGCGGCTGGAAGATGCCCGTGGGCGCTTTCGTCGGGGCCGTTGGTTCGAAGGGCGAGACCGGTGCGCCGGCGGCAAGGCGCACGGAGCGCGGTTGAAAAATGGGCCGGCTCGGGACGGTGCTCTTGGGCAGCTCGGTCACGCGGATCTTAACCACGCCGCCTCGGCCGCGCACGGCCTCGTTTTCCGCGACCAGGAGCCGCACCTCGTGCGAGACGAGGCCGCGTTGCTTTTTGCCGAGACCGAGGGCGCGGGCCAGGCCGATTTCGTCCGCCGGGCGGTAGTCGGGTGAGCGCAGGAGCTCGAGGAGCTTGTCGCGGAGATGGGTCACAGGTTCCTCCCCGGAAGCCGTGCCGGCGAATATTTCATGGATTCAGGAAATATTCGGACTACGGTGGAGCGATGAAAATCGTCCACGTCGCCTCGGAAATGTTTCCGTACGTCAAGACCGGGGGCTTGGCGGACGCGGTGGGCGCGCTGGCGGGGGTGCTGGCGGACCGGGGCCACGAGGTTTCGGTCTTCCTGCCGGGGTATCGGGCGGTTTTTGAGCACAAGAACGCCGCGGCGACCGAGCGCCGGCTCCTGCTCAAGATCGAGATGGGCGACATGTTCCTTTCTGGTGAGGTCCGGGTGTTCTCGCCCCGCAAGAACCTCAAGGTCTACCTGATCTGCCGCGAGGAGTACTTCGACCGGCGCGGCCTGTACGGCAACGGCGAGCGCGATTTCGAGGACAACCACCACCGTTACATCTTCTTCGTGAAGGGCGTGATCGAGACCCTGCGACTGCTTGAGCTGCAGGCCGACGTGGTCCACGCGCACGACTGGCAGGCCGCCCTGCTGCCGGTGATGCTCCGCTACGCCGAGCGCCGGCACGGTGCGACGCTCGCGCTGCAGACGGTCTTCACGATCCACAACATCGCCTTCCAGGGTATTTTCCCGATGGGTTCGTTCCCGCGCACGAACCTGCCGCCGGACCTTCTCGGCATCGACGGCCTCGAGTATTACGGTCAGGTGAGCATGCTGAAGGGCGGCATCCTCTTTGCCGATCGTGTGACAACGGTCAGCCCGCGCTACGCAAAGGAAATTCAGACCCCGGAGTTCGGCTGCGGGCTCGAGGGCGTGGTGGCGACGCGGATTGAGGATCTCTCCGGCCTGATCAACGGGATCGATCCCGCCGTCTGGAATCCCTCGACGGACGTGCTGCTGCCGGCGCGCTATGGGATCGAGAATCTCGCGGGCAAGGCCACCTGCCGCGGCGAGCTGATCCGGCAGCACAAGCTCATGAAGGATCTCACCGGTCCGATCTTTGGCATGGTGTGCCGGCTCGCGGAGCAGAAGGGCCTCGATCTGCTGCTGGCGAACACGGACTTTTTTGCGGCCAACATGTGCCGGTTGGTGATCCTTGGTTCCGGCGAGAAACGCTTTGAGGCCGCCCTCACGCAGCTCGTGGCCGCCGCGCCCGGGCTGGTGAGCCTCAGCATGCGGCTCGACGAGGGCATGAGCCATTTGATCGAGGCCGGGGCGGACTTTTTCATCATGCCGTCGCTCTTCGAACCGTGCGGCCTGAACCAGATGTACTCGCAGGCCTACGGCACCGTGCCGCTCGTCAGCCGCGTCGGCGGGCTGGCCGACACCGTGATCGATGCGGACGAGAACCCGGCCACGGGCACGGGCCTCAGCTTCCCGCCGACGGCCGCGGGTCTGCGCGACGGACTCGAGCGCGCGCTCAAGCTCTACCGCGATCCGGCCCGGCTCGCCACGGTGCGCCGGAACGGCATGGCCCGCGACTTCAGCTGGTCGACCGCGGCGAAGGCCTACGAGACGCTGTATCAGGACGCGCTGTGACCGGAGGATCCGGGGATCGGAGGGGCCGAGGGACTGAACGTTCCCCTCGGATCCTCTGATCCTCAGTCCCGCCGGCTCAGGGCCGGGCGCTTGACGGCGCGGCGCGGGGGCGGGCAGGCTGGCCCGATGTCCAAGCAAGCCGCGTCCGGAAAAAAGATCCCGGTTCTCAAACTGGCCGTCGCGGCGGTGGTGGTGCTCGCCGTGGCCGGGGCGCTGCTGTTGAGCGGTGATCCCAAGGCGCTGCTGGCGCAGGGCAAGGAATGGTATGACCGGGCGATGGACGCGGTGCGCGAGGCCGGCCCGCTGGCTTTTTTCACGGCGATGGCGATCTTCCCGGGGTTGGGTGCGCCGATGCTCGCGTTTTCGTTGCCGGTGGGGCGGATCTTTGGACCGACGCTGGGCATGCCCATGGTCGTCTTCTGGTCTCTGGTGGCGACGCTGGTGAATATGACCATCACCTATGCACTCGCGCGCCGCGGGCTGCGACCGGTCCTGGGTGCGGTGGTTAAACGGCTCGGTTACAAGCTGCCCGAAGTCGAATCAGGCGATATTGTCGACTTGATCGTCATCCTCCGGCTCACGCCTGGCATTCCGTTCCTGGTCCAGAATTATCTCCTGGGCCTCGCAGATGTGCCGGCAGGCCGGTACCTGACGGTGTCCAGCCTGCTGGTGCTCCCGCAGGCCACTGCCTTTGTGCTTTTCGGCAATGCGCTGTTGTCGGGACAGGGCCGCCTGGTGCTGATCGCGATCGGCGTACTCGCCGTGGTCACCGCGGGCACTCATCTCGTGCGCCGGCATTACGGGGCGAAGCGGAAAATCGCTGTGAAATCGTGAGTAGATTTTTGAACCGCGAATGAACGCGAAGGAACGCGAAGATAGGGCCGGATCGACCGGTAGGGCGCGTCACTCCGTGACCGCCGCGATATTCGCGACCATCCGGCGGCGAGCGGAGTCGCCGCCCCACCGGGTTCCGCAACGGCGCATACCATGAAGTCTGGCGATGACTCCCTGTTCGCGGATGCGTCCGATCGGATCGAGTCGGTCACCGAGTTCACGCGGCGGGTGAAGACCGTGCTGGAGGCGGGCATCCGGCCCGGCTGGGTGCGCGGCGAGGTCTCCAATCTGCGGGCGCAGTCGAGCGGCCACGTTTATTTCTCGGTGAAGGACGCGGGCGCACAGCTCAGCGCGGTGCTGTTCCGCGGCGATGCGGCGCGGCAGACCGTTAAGCTCCGCGACGGCCTGCAGGTTCTCGTTTACGGCGAGATCAGTGTCTATGAGGTGCGAGGCAGCTACCAGCTGATCGTCCGCGCGGTGATCGAGGACGGCGTGGGCCGCCTGCAGCGCGAGTTCGAGGAACTCAAAAAGCGGCTGGCGGACGAGGGGCTGTTCGCGGCGGCGAAGAAACGGCCGATCCCGGAGATGCCGGCGACGGTGGGCTTCATTACCTCACCGACCGGCGCGGCCCTGCAGGATTTCCTGCGCATCCTCGTGCGGCGCGGCTGGCGGGGGCGGGTCGTCGTGCTGCCGGCGAAGGTGCAGGGTGAGGGCTCCGCCGCCGAGATGGTGGCGATGCTCGGGCTCGCGCAGGAGCTGGGGATCTTCGATCTACTGGTGATCGGGCGCGGCGGCGGCAGCCTGGAAGACCTGTGGGCGTTCAACGAAGAGCCGCTGGTGCGGGCGGTGGCGGCCTGCACCGTGCCGGTGATCTCGGCGGTTGGGCACGAGATCGATTTCACGCTCTGTGATTTTGCGGCGGATGTGCGGGCCGAGACCCCGAGTGCGGCCGCCGAGCTGATCTCGAGCCACTTCGTGGCCTGCGCCGAGCGTGCCACGCAGGCGGGATCGGCGATGGGAGGGCAGGTCGATCAGGCGCTGCGGCAGGCCCGCGAGCGACTGGACCACGCCCGGTCGCGGCTGCGGCTGCTGGCGCCGGCGGCGCAGCTCGAGCAGGGCTGGCTGCGGCTGGACGATCTTTCGAACCGGCTGGGCGCGGCGTTGCGCCACTCGGTGCAGAGACACCGCGGCGAGTTCGCGCAGGTGCGCGGACGATTCACGGCGCGGCCGCCTGAGGTGCGCATCCAGGACGAGTCGCACCGGCTGCTGTCGTTGTGGAAGCGGCTCCAGTCGGCCAGTCCGGCCTCGGTGCTGAACCGCGGCTTTGCGATCGTGCGCGATGAGGCGGGCAAACCGGTCACGCGCCGGGCGCAGGTGAAGCCGGGCCGGGTGATGTCGGCTGAGTTTGCGGATGGCACGGCCGACGTGCGCGCGGAGTGAGGGTGCGGGCTGAGGCGGTGCCTCGGCCGTGATCGGTCTTCCGGACTTTTGGCACAACGAGACACCGAGAGCACAGAGTGACTGGCGGCCTAATTAGATTCGGATCGGAGTCCTTCATCTCGGTTCGATTGCTGTGAACTCTGCTCTCTGGGTGCCGAAATCAAATCGCGCGCCTGGGCTCACTCACCGAGTCAGCTCTACCTCGATCGGTTAAGGGCACAAAAAACCCGGAGGGCGCGGGGCCCTCCGGGATTGAAACTATTCAGCGGGACTCAGCGGCCCGCAGGAGCAGCAGGGGCAGGCGCTGCCGCGGGAATCGCAACCGGAGCGCCACCGCGGCCAGCCGGGGCCGGGATGGACGACGCTGGAAGCTGCGTCTTGATCTGCGGGGTCACATCACCCTCGCGCAGGCCGAGCGCCCAGCGGATGCCGCCGAGGAGATGCTCCTGAAAGGCCACGGCGACGTCGGGCGTATTCTTGCGCTCGCCGTTGGCGTCCTTCCAGGTCGGGTCGACGACATCCTCGCGGTGGCCCAGCGAGGTGAAGAAGACGCGGCCCTTGCCGTACATCTTGGTCCAGGCGACGGGATACCAGACGGGGGTGCCGGGGACGCCGCGACCGTCGGCCGGTTGCTCAACCATGGTCAGGAGGGAGTGCACCTGGGTCCGGTCGAAATTGTTCGCCCGGAACATGTAGAGCTCCTCATAGACTTCACGCACGGCGCCCCAGTTGGCCGTGGCGGGATTTTTCGAGTCGAAGTTGACGATCGTGCCGACGGCCTGCTGGCCGTGGATCATGAACTCGGCGCCGAGCATCTTGGCGTACTCGGGCGTCTGGTGCATGGAGTCGGAGCCGGCGTGGTTGGCGATGACGGCGTGGCCATCGGAGACCCACTTGAAGAAGTCGTCGCGGCTCGGGAACGGCAGCTCGCCGACCGTGCTGTCGAAGAAGATCGCGTCGAAGTTCTTCAGGCTTTCGGCGCTCATGGACTTGGCGAGGACTTTGGTCACCAGGTCATTCACGGCCGGGGCCGGCTTGGCCCCCGTCATGACGGCGACCTGATCGCTGCTGAGCTTGTTGGGCGTGGTCTGCAGCGCGATGAAGGCGCTGGCGCGGGCGGTCGCGAGCTCCTGTTCGGCGACGGCGAGCGCTGCGGCGCGGGCGGTGATGGCCGCCGGCTCCGACAAGCTCGCTTGGGTCAGCGCCGTCTTGGCCGCAGTGGCCTTCTGGGTGACGGCGGCCAGGTTGGTGCCCAAGGCGGTATTGACCGCGGCCTGCTGGGTCGCAGTGCCGTAGGCGATCGAGGCACCGCCGCGGCCGGCGGCGTAGTTCGGGTAGTCGGGGCTGTCCGACGTTGACACGATGGTGAATTCACCGGTCTTGGCCGCGAGCTCGCGGAGGACCTTTTCCACGACTTCGATCGAGGTGTGGCGGAAGCCGGTGGAGGTGGTGACGAGGAGGATGCGCTTGGGCTCGGCGGCGAAGACAGCGCCGGTGCAAGCAACGGCGAGGGTGAGACTGCGGATGATTTTTGTCATGTTGGGGCTGGGTTAACTACGGGAATTGTTCGGGTCGGTTAGATCGGAACGAGGCCGTCCGCCTGAGTTGGCCGGCGGCCTCGTGCAGGGTTAGCGACCGGCTTGGTACAGTTTGAGGTTGGTGACGGACCAGGCGATGTTGGCGCCTTCCGGTTGGGTGCTGGTCACGCGCACGAACTTCGCCTGGGTCGGCTTGAACGTGATCATGGTCAGGGTGCCATCAGTGCGGCTCTGGGCGGGAACGGTGGTCCAGCTGGAGCCATCGAGCGAGACCTGCAGGCCGAATTGGCGGGTCGGAGCCGCGGGAGCGACCGGGGCCGCTGCGGCACCAGGCGCTGCCGCCGGGGTGGCGGCGTTGGCCATTGCCGGCACGACGGCTGGAGCGGCTGCCGGGGCAACCGCCGGAGCGGCACCCACCGGTCCACCGACTGCACCGCCAGCAGCACCACCTGCGCGACCACCACCACCGCCGGCACCGGCGGCGCCACGCCCACCGGCGCCGCCGCGGGCGCCCGCGGCGTTGAAGGTGACTTCGGCGAGGTTCACGGCGGCAGGAAGCTCGACCTGCAGCCACTGCGGCTCACGGGAAGACGCGGCGGCGGGTGTCAGACTCCAGCCGGTAAGGTTGAAGGCGTTCTGGGTGTTCGAGGCGGTTGTGACGCTCGAGGTGGCTTTCCAAGTAGGCTGGAGTTCCAGCGGGCTCGGCAGGGTGGCCTGGAGTTCGGCGACCGTCCACGGCGTGGTGCGGGTGTTGGCCGCGCGGACGCGGGCGACATCGGCGGCGGTCACGTACCCGGCGCTGTTGCCCAGGCTGTTGCGGATGTAGGAGGCAACGCCGGCGATGAAATCATCGCCCATGGCGCTCATTGGGATCATCACGCCGCTGTAGGTCTTGCCTTCGATCGGGCCGGTGACGCCGTTGAGCAAGGCCTTGATGACGTAGTCGCGATGACCCTGCACGCGGGCGGAGCCGGCGAGGGGCGGGGCGAGGGTTGCGCCGGGGGCGCCGTCGGGCAGCGGGGCGCCGCGGCCATCCAGACCGTGGCACTCGAAGCATAGGGAGGTGAAGGTCGCCGTGCCCTTGGTGAGCAGTTCCTGCTGCTCGGGCGTGGCCGCCACAGCGGCGGCGCCACCACCGCCACGGCCGCCGGAGGGAGCGCCGTTGCCGATCCAGGTGGCGAACTCGACGATGCCCTTGGCGGGCTTGGGATCCGTCTCGTTCTTCGGGAGGAGATCCTTCGCAGCCTGGGCGATGTCCTTCAGCTTGAGGACATTTCCGGTCAGCATGGCTTGGATCGCGACGTCGGTGTCGGCATCCTTCATCATCGCGCGGTAATCGGCCTCAAAGGAACGATCGCCGGTCTTGAAGAGGGTCTCGCTCGCGCGGATCGCCTGGATGCGCATGCGGGGATTCGGATCCTTCAGCTGCTCGTGCACCAGCGCGGCGGGCATCGCATTCAGGCCTTCGAGCGTCCACAGGGCATGGAAGCGAGCCAGGAGGTTAGGGGAGGATTTCACCATCTCGGTCAGGGCCGGGACGACCGACTTGTCCTGCTTGAGGACGAGGATGCGCTGCGCGTTGTCGCGCCACAGGCCATTTGGATCGGTGAGGTGGGCGACGAGCTGGGCGGGCGTCTCGTCATACATCTTGGGCTGAGCCAGATTGAGCGGAATGCCCGGTTTGCCGGCGACGGTCACGTCCGCCGTGCTGTGGGCGGGGATGCCGTCGTAGCGCACGCGCCAGATGCGACCGAGCCCGACGATGGGCTCGAGACCAAGCTGCTCGACGCGGGCGTGCAGGTAGGTGCCGGGACGGGACCACTGGGACTCCTGAATGATGCCGTGGTACATATCCACGATGTAGAGGGCGCCGTCGGGGCCGGTCTTGATGTTGATTGGGCGGAAGAGGGGATCCGCTCCGAGGATGAATTCGGTGCCAGGATAGGCGTTCTTCAACTGGGTGATACCCTCGGTCTTGACGATCTTGGTGCGGCGCACGAGGCGGCCGACGGGCTCGGTGAAGAAGAGGTCGCCCTTGAGGTCGTCGGGCAGCGCGGTGCCGCGGAAGATATCAGGACCGGTCGTCGCGGTGAAATGGTTCAGCGTGCCGAGCGGGACGCGGGCGCGGCGCATGCCGCCCTGCTGGTCGTAGATGCCGACGATGGGCCACGGGATCTGGAAGTCGGGCTCCATGCCCTCAGGGAGATCATGGACGCCGTACTGGACCGGGATCTGGAAGGCCACGGGCCCGATCTCGCCACCTGGGTTCACGTTCCAGGTCTTGCCATCGTCGTCCTGGCTCATGCCCCACGAACCGCCTGAAGAGGGAATGGGCTCCTTGAGGATGCCCGTCGGAGTCCAGCGGAACCGGAAGGTATTATAGGTGGAGTAAATCCAGTTATCCATCGCCCAGAGGAAGCCGCTCTGCTCGTGCTCGATGTTGCCGTCGCGGCCGAGGCCGACGCCGGTGAAGAAGACCTCTTTCTTGTCGGCGACGCCGTCGCCATTCGTGTCGGTGAAGAGGTAGAGATTGTCGTCGTGGGAGACGTTCACAAGGACCCGGTCCTTGTCGAGCGGCAGCACGTTGCGCGGCGGCGCGATGTTGTCGATGAACACGGTGTGCTTGTCGAAGACGCCGTCGCCCTTGGAGCTCTCCCAGCGGCTGATCCGGTTGCGCTCGTCGAACTCACCGGTGGCATTGCTATCGAGCATGTAGGTGCGCATCTCGCCGACGTACATGCGGCCGTTGCCGTCGAACTCGATCAGGCTCGGCTGCTGGATTTCGGGATCCGAGGCCACCAGCTCCATGCGGAAACCGGGGGGGAGCTTAAAGGTCTTGGCCTGCTCGGCGGCGGTTTTGGGCTGGATGGGGTCGCGCGGCGAGAAATCGGCGTCCTCGTTGCCTTGGGCCGGGTTCGGGTTGGTACCGACCGCGGCACCGGCGGCGACCGCTGCGCCAGCACCGGCCGCGGCACCGCGACCACCACCGCCGGCCGCGCCACGCCCGGCGCCGCCGCGGGC
>CAIYFD010000066.1 GCA_903925425.1 uncultured Opitutia bacterium
ATGACCGGCGGCGCGATACTGGTCGAGCGCCCGCTGCGCCGCGGCGCCGAGCTGCGCGGCCGGCAGGGCCACAACCACGGCGTCAAAGTGCTGCAGGTACGCCGGCGTGAGATCGGCGGCGCTGGTGAGATGGTCGAAGTAGATACCGTCAGGCGCAAGCGACTGGCCCGGCAGGTAGGCGTAGGTCGGCGGGGTGAGCTCCCCGCGCGTCGAGGCGCGGACATAAAAGAGCTGGGCGGTGCTCAGCTTGTTCGGGCCCGCCTGCAGCTTGGCGATTTCGCCCGCCCGGGTCATCGCGAGCGCGAGGTCGGCGGCGGCGAGTTCATCGGCCTTGGCCTTGAGGACGGCGGCGGCAACGGTGAGGTCGAGCGAGGCGTTGCGCAGCGCGGTTGTCGCGCTGGCCACGGCCGTGGTGGCGCCCGTCGTGAGCGCATTCATCTCCGCCACGGCGGCGTTCTGCTCTTCGTTGAGCGGGCCGATGGGACCGCCGCGACCGCCGCGGGCGGCCGCTGGCGGCGTGGTCACGAGATCCCCGATGTAGAGGATGTGAAGCGGCCGGCCGGTATCGGCGGCAGCCGCAAAGGCGGTGGTGCCGAGCAGGACGGCGGCGAGGGCCACCCAGGCCCGGAGGGTGAAGTTTCGGGAGGAATGCGACGTGAGGCTCATGGGGGGGTAATGATTGTTTCCGGAAAGGGGTTTTAAGGATTTAAGGGAGGCCGGGTGCTCTCACCCGGCTCTGATCGATTCGGGGTGAGGGCAACCCGACTACATCCCTGCATGGTTCGGCTTCATCCCAGCGTGAAGGCCGGCAGCGGGACGATGCGGCCGCCCTTGAGCGCGGACTCGTGGGCGCAGAGGCCGACACAGGTCCAGTTGGCGGACTTGACGGCGTTGGGGTACGGGTCGCGGTCCTCGAGCAACGCGGAGATAAACTCGTGGGCGAGGTGCGGGTGCGAACCGCCGTGGCCGGCGCCCTGGGTGAAACTGAGGTGGGTCTTCTTGCCGAGATCGTAGACGCCCTTGGTGGTGAACTTCCGGAGCGGAGCCGGCAGACGCTTGGCGAAGTCCGGCACCTTGACCTTCTTCGGAATCTTGTGCTCGGGCAGCTTGGCGGTGTGCAGCACATGGGCCTCGTGCTCGATCAGCGACCACTCGAACGATTTCTTGGAGCCATAGACATCGATGCTCTCGCGGTACTGGCGGGCGGTATCGAAGAGCGAGCGGATGATGCGGGCGGAGAGGTCGCTGTCCTTGAGTTTGACATGGGCCGTCTCGACGGCGAACGGCGAGCCGTACTGCTTGATCAGGTCCTTGCGGATCGTGCCGGAGCCGAAACAGGAGACGTACTCGGCGGCGGCGTCAGTCAGCGCGAGCATCGGGCCGACGCAATGGGTGGCGTACCACATCGGCGGCAGTCCAGGCCAGTAGTTCGGCCAGCCGTCCATGTCCTGCTGGTGGCTCGCCTGCAGAAACTGGATGCGACCGAGGTCGCCGCGGTCGTAGAGTTCCTTGATGTAGAGATATTCGCGGGCGTAGACGACGGTCTCCATCATCATGTACTTGAGGCCGGTCTGCTTGGTGAGCTCGACGATTTTGCGGCAATCGGCGATCGAGGTGGCCATCGGCACGGTGCAGGCCACGTGTTTGCCGGCCTTCAGGGCGGCTATGGACTGGGCCGCGTGGTCCGGGATGGGCGTGTTGATGTGGATCGCGTCAATGTTGGGATCGCGAAGCATGTCCGCGTAGTCCGTGTAGGCGCGGTCAATGTTGAAGGCCTCCTGGATCGTTTTGAGCTTCTTCGGGTCGCGCTGGCAGACGGCGACAAGATTGGCGTCGGGGTGCGCCTGGTAGATCGGGATGAACTCGGCGCCGAAGCCAAGTCCGACGATGGCAATGTTGATCTTTTTCGACATGACGGGG
>CAIYFD010000067.1 GCA_903925425.1 uncultured Opitutia bacterium
CATCAGGATGCGGCGGAGGTCCGGGTGCCCGGCGAACACGATGCCGAAAAGGTCGTACACTTCGCGCTCCTGGAAATCGCAGGCGCGCCAGACCGGGGTCAGCGAGGGCAGGGTGACGTTGTCGGAGCGGTTCCCGGTGCGGAGGCGGATGATGACCGGGCCCTGTTTCCGGGACATCGAATAGAGGTGGTAGATGACCTCCAGATAACCCGGCTGGATCTTCTTGAGCTTCTCCTCGACGACCTTGTCCGGGCCGCCGGCGGGATCGGGAACGGTCTTCTTGATCGTCTCGATGATTTCCTTTTCCGGCCAGTCCACCCCCGTGACGTTCGAGCAGGTGTCGAGTGCCAGCTCCGGGTCGTCGCGCAGAAACTCGGCGATTGCTCGCCCTTCGGAGGCCGGAAGCAGGAGTGAATGCTGCGCGGAGGCCCCCGGATTGGTCACGAAGACCACCCCGGCGCCCGGAAAACGGGCGAGGAGGCGGTCGCGGATCTGTTCGGGGGATTCCATTCGGTCGAGCGGTGGTTTTAGGTCGGCCGGGTGATCACCGGCGGTTGCCAGACGGCCGGGTCTTTCGACGGCTCGAGGTCGTGCGCGCCGAACTCGGGGATGACGCATTCACCCGGCCGCGCGGATTGGGCGCCCGCGGTCGGCGCGCCGGATTTGATTTTCTCCTGCAGGGTGATCAGGCCGTGGAGGAGGGCCTCCGGACGCGGCGGGCAGCCCGGGATGTAAACGTCCACCGGGATAAAACGGTCGATGCCCTTGAGCACGTTGTAGCCCTGCTTGAAGGGGCCGCCGGAGATGGCGCAGGCGCCCATCGCGATGCAATACTTCGGGTCCGGCATCTGGTTCCAGAGACGGATCACCTGGGGCGCCATCTTCTTGGTCACCGTGCCGGAGACGATCAGCAGGTCGGCCTGGCGGGGGGAGGGGCGGAAGACTTCGGAGCCGAACCGGGCGATGTCGAACCGGGCCATGGACGCCGAGATCATCTCGATGGCGCAGCAGGCGAGGCCAAATTGCAGGGGCCAGACGGACTTGCTGCGGCCCCAGGCCGCCAGTTCGCCGAGGCTGGTCAGCATGATCCCATGCCGACGGAGTTCGTCGCGTTCCGAGTCGGTGATGACGGGGGCTTCGCTCATGACCAATTAAGATGGCCGCGATGCCAGGCCCAGACGAGGCCCTCGGCGAGCAGCAGCATGAAAGCCAGCATGGCGATCAGCGCCCCGGCGGGGAGGCTGGTGAAGGCCACGGCAAAAGGGAGGAGGAACAGCACCTCGACGTCAAAAACGAGGAAGAGCAGCGCGTAAAGGTAGTACTGAGCCTTGAACTGGATCCACGAGTCGCCGGTCGGAGCCACGCCGCACTCGTAGACGTCCTGCTTGGTCGCGCCGGGCCGGGCCGGCTGGAAGAAACGGAACCAGAGCTGCGCCACCATCAGGGCAGCCAAAGGGAAGCCCACTGCAACCAGGAGGAATAACGCGAGCGATGCGTGCGGATGGGCGCTCATGTCAGGACATTGAGTGACCGTTTTTTCCGAAGCACGCCGTTTTTACAAGCAGTAGCGAAGATTCAGCCGAACGGAGATGACGAATCAGGGATCTACTGATGCGCATCAGCCGTGATTTCACGATCGCTTGGAACGGCTGCAACCTTCGCTGGGCTGGCGCGTCTCGACAACGCTGACTGATTCTCCAACCTACCCACGCTATGCTTTCCCCCGTCCCCATCCTTAAACGCTCGGCGCGCGCCGCCTTCACGCTCCTCGAGATCATGATCGCCCTGGCGATCCTCGGCCTGCTCGTCGGGCTCGCGGTTACCAACCTCGGCAACATCTTCGGCGAAAAACAGATCGAAGTGGCGAAGATCTACGTCAGCAGCACGATGCCGCTGACCTTCGACACCTATCGCCTGAGCATGGGTTCCTATCCGTCGACCAATGAAGGCCTGCAGGTCCTCTTGACCGCCCCCGCCAACGCGGGCTCGAAGTGGAAGG
>CAIYFD010000068.1 GCA_903925425.1 uncultured Opitutia bacterium
CCGGGAATGTCTTGGGGGTAATGCATGGAAACGGGCGGAGGGTCAGCCGCGGTGGCACGGGATCAGCACACGGATGCGCGGATCGCGCAGGTAGAGTCCGCCCCAGGCGAGGATGCCGCAGATCAGCGGGACCACGAGGGCACCGGGCTGAAACAGCAGGCTCACCGAAACGGCTCCGCCGAAATAGCCCGTGACGAGAATCGCGCCGAGCACCGCAAACCGCGGAATCGCGTAGATCACCGCACAAAGCACCTCGATGATCCCGAGCGTCGTGGCGGCCCAGGGCGCCCAGCCCTGCTGGGCGAAGCCCTCGACCACCTGTGGCGTGTGCATGAGCTTCATGATTCCACTGGCGACGAGGGCAAAGATGACAAAGCCGGACATGATGCGCCCGGTGACGCGGGCGCCTTTCCCAGGGGAGGCAACGGAATCATTCATAGAAAGGCGTACTGGGATGATGGGATTCAGGTTGGAGACGGAAATCCCTCGGGCTATCACGTGGCCTCGGAGAGCGCTTTGAGCTGGGCGAGGCCCTTCTCGAAATCGCAGCCGACCATCTTGTCCATGTCCATGAACAGGCAGAAAATCTTGGCGGCGAAATTGCGGCGGCCAGTCATGGACCATTCGACCGCGGTCGTGCCGTTCGCCCCGCGGAACACAAACTCCGTGAGGTTCGTTGCCTTAAAGGGCTGCAGGAATTCGAGGCGCATGCGGATCAGTTCCGGCGGCCGGCTCTCGGTAATCGTCATGCTGCCGGACCCCACCTTGTTGTTGCCCTGCCAGGCGCTGGCGCAGCCGACGCCCACGGCCGGGCCGGAAAACGTGAGCCCCATGTTGGGGTCGAGCGTGGCCCACGGGGACCAGTCCTGGAACTGGCGGAGATCGTTGACCCGGTCAAAAACCGCCGCCGGGGCGGCGTGGATTGTGCCGGAACGCACGATGCGGAAGTCCGCGGGGCGGCTGGCGGCGAGGGCCAGAATGATGAGGACGACCGTGCCTAGGACAGCGAGGATTGGGAGGAGCATGGGAGCGGGTCGTCAATCAACCGTACGATGAAATAACGTGGGCTAGTCAAGCGCTGGTCCAAATTGATGCGCGGCCCGTAACCGCGGGCCTTAGCCGAGAAACCCGATGAAGAGAGCGCAAGCGACGACGACATAAGCGAGGGCCAGCCGCGGCAGCAGAGCCTGCAGTCGGGGCCAACGGGCCAGGCGAGACAACACGCCGTCGCAAAACACGAAACCCAGGCAGAGAAAAGACAACAGGCCGGGTAGCGCCAGACGCGGGAGCCAGTAACCCGGTGTGTAGGGATCGCCGAGGCTGGTGAGACTGAAGAAGATCACGGCGTAGGCCGCGAAGCCGAGCGCGGTCAGCACCGCGGCGCCCGGGCTGATCGTCCACCGGCCGGACAACAGTGCGGGGACCGCCACCGCCACACTCGCCAGCGTGCCGACCAGAACCAGGAGCGAAAGCGGAAGAGTCCAGCGCACGGACCAGACCTGCAGCTTTTGCGAGCTGGGTGTGCGCGTCCGCCCCGGATCGTCCTGATACCGGTGCGTGAGCCCGGTGGGGATGCCGGCCGTGATGGTTTGCAGAAAATTTTGCGAGTCCGTAAAGGCCGTGACGTGTAGAAGCCCCGGATAGCTGTAGACCCGGTTCTCATACAGCTTGTCGCGGAAATACTCGGGAGCGGACAACAGCCGGCGGTCGCTCGGTTTGAGCAGGAGGATGTCCTCCCAGCGCATGATGGACGGAGTGCCTGGCACCTTCCAGTGCCCGTAGGTCGAGGGGCCCTTGAGCTTGTCGGTCTCGTGCATTTCCCAGAGGAAGATCGACGCCGGCAGCGCCAGCGCCGCGATGCCGAGCAGGGCGTAACGCAGGATTCCTCCGTTCGCCCGGAACCGCCACAAGGCTGGCGCCAGCGCGAAAGCGATCGCTGGCAGCAACGCGACCAGGGAGTATTTCATCGCCATGCCGAGCGACAGTACGGCCGAGAGCGTGATCCACCCGGCGACCCGCCGGGGATTTCTCAGCAGCGAAAGCGTGCAACAGGCCGCGGCGGCGAACACGGGGAGGGTAAACGCATCCGAGGAGATCACCAGCGAGTGGATCACCCGGAAGGGCACGAAGGTGATCAGCGCCGCGGCGGCAAAGCGGAGCGCGCGGCTCGCGATGGCTTCCCAGATCAGGCGATAGAACCCCCAGAGCGCGACCGAGTTCAGGGTCAGGAAAAGCAGCCCGAGAGTCTCGAGGAAGTAGGTCGCGGTAACGTGGTTTCGGATCAGGGCCCCAAGCCAGTAGATCAGCGGCGGATTGGTGAGCTCGTAGGTGTAGCTCGCGGGGTAGCTCTCGATCAGGTGGAGGTGGAGGAGAAAGTCCTGCCCGATGTAGCCGTACTGCATGATACCGTGCAATCCGAGTACCACCGCACCCGCCAAGATCATGCCGAGCCAGATCCCGTCGGCCCGACCGATACCGCCAAACCCGTCTTCGTCATTTACACTCGTCATGGCGCGCCGACCCCGGGTCAGGCCTTGTTCACCCAGCGCTTCAGGACCCGGGCCAGCTCGAATTTGCGTACCGGCTTGTCCACAAAATCGCACATGCCCGCGGCCACGCAGCGCTCGCGGTCCTGCGGCGACGTGTTGGCTGTCAGAGCCACAATCGGGGGGCACTTTCCGGGCAGGATCGCGCGGATCCGGTCGGTGGCCACAAAACCGTCCATGCCGGGCATCTGACAGTCCATGAGGATAAGGTCGAAGGGGGTCCGGCCGACTTTCGCGATCGCGTCCTCGCCGGTCGGCGAAACCTCAATCCGGCAGCCGAGCCGCGAGAGCAGCTTTGAGGTGACGGAGCGGCTGACATCGTCGTCGTCGACCACCAGCACCATGGGCTGGGAGCGCGCGGCCTCGGCCGCGAAATTGAAGGGCACGAGCGACTCCGATGACTCGGTGATGGCGCGCAGCACCGGTTCCGAGCGGAGCAGGGGTTTGCGCAGGACGGCGTGGACGGGAAAAGCGAAGTCGGCGGTCGCGATCGCGTCGGGATCCTTGGCGAGCAGGATGATCCGGGGGTAGGGCACCCGGGGTTCCGTGGTGAGCGCCTCGGCGAGCAGCACGGCCTGTTCGCGGGCCACCACGTCGCCAAGGATCAGGATCGGCTCGCTGACACCTTCCTTGCGGGCCTCGCGCAGGAGCACGCCGGCGTCGCTCACGGAATCGGTCGTGTCCTGCTCGATCCCGAGGCGGGTGAGGATCGCGGAGGCGGCGACCCGGGTAACCGGCTCGGCATCGAGCACCACGGCGTAGAGCCCGGACGGCGCAGCGGGCTCGGGCTGTCGACGGCCCGCGGAGATGGGAAGCATCAGCCAAACCTCCACGCCGGAATCCGCGGCATTCCGCACGCCGATCTGGCCGCCCATGAGCTCGACCAGCCGCTTGCAGATCGCGAGTCCGAGGCCGGCGCCGGAAGTCTGCCGCGGCGACTGGCCTTCGGGGCGAGTGAAGCGATCGAAGAGCCCGGCCTGCATTTCCTCTGGAATCTCCGGGCCGGTGTCGCTGACGGTGAGGTGCAGCCAGCTCGCGCTCTGCGGCGGGGTTGAACCCGAGCGTTGGGGCAGTTCCACCCGCAACACCACGCGCCCGCTCGGGGTGAACGTGATGGCGTTGGACAGGAGGTTGAGCAGGATCTGGCGGAGACGCCCGCGGTCGCCCACGAGATTCACGGGGACCTCGGGTGAAAGGATCAGCACCAGGTCGAGGCTCTTCAGCGAGGCCAGCGGCAGCAGCTGCTCGATCACTTCATACAACGGCTGCCGCAGGTCAAAGTCCTCGCGCGCCACATGAATCCGGCCGGTCTCGATGCTGGCGTAGTCGAGCACGTCGTTGAGCGACATGTGCAGCGCCTCAGCCGAGGAACGCAGCGTGGTCAGGTATTCGCGCTGCAGCCGGTTGGACGCGTCGTCAATCAGGAGGTCGGCCGAACCCATGATGCCGTTCAGGTTGGCGCGGATCTCGCGGCTGAGGGTCGCCAGCATCGCACTCTTCGATTGGTTTTCCCGCGCCAACAGGTCTTTTTCCAGCGTCACTTCCTTGGTCCGCTCCCGTTCCTCGGTCAGGTCGAGGTGGAACCGATTTTCCGCCTGATTGTTCCGCCAGACGAGAAACAAGACGACCATCAGCCCGGCGCCGGCCACCAGCAGCGCGGTCGCGTCCGCCGGGGCGGCGCCCCCCTCGGCCGCGCCGATCACCCACGGATTCAATAGGACCAAAAGCACCTGACTCTTCTGCATTCTGACCCGGTGTGCTTCAAATCCATAATTTGGCAGGAACGCGTTGTTGGGTCCGGTTCGCCACCGCGGTTGGAAACGGTGCCTTGCAGTCGATCGGGAAATTTTTGAACCATGAGACGATTGCTACCTTTGGCACGGCCAGCCCCGCCGTGCGTCCGTTCAACCCAACCCACAGCCGGTCGTTCCGGTTACCCCTGACTGCTATGAAACGATCCCTGATCGCCCTCATGGCTTCGCTTGCCGCCACCGCGGTGTACGGAGCCTTTCCCGAACTCAACCCCGCCGATGGCACGATCGAGTCCGCCGACGGCATCTTTGTCGGCCGCGACTTCAGCATCATCAATGGCTTCAAGCTGGAGCTCCTCTACAAGGCCCCGGTCTCCCAAGGCCAGTGGGTGGCGATCGGCTGGGACAACAAGGGCCGCCTGATCGTCCCGTCCTACAACTCCGACCGCATGGCCCGGCTCACGATCCCCAAGGTCGGCACCCCCGATCCGCTCAAGGTCGAGATGATCGAGTCCACCAAGGTCGGCGCCGCCGAGGGTGTCCTCTACGCCTTCAACAGCCTCTACTTCGACGCCAACCGCAGCACCACGCTGCGCTCGGGCGTGTACCGCCTGCGCGACACCAACGGTGACGACAAGTTCGACGAGACGCGCGTCATCCGCAACCGGCAGGGCACCGGCGACCACGGCACGCATACCCTCCAGCTGACACCCGATGGCAAGATGATCACGATCATCAGCGGCAATGCGACGGCTCCGACCGATTTCAACCGCAGCCGGGTGCCCCAGGTCTGGGGTGAGGACAATCTCAACATGCGCATGGACCTCACCCCGCCGGGCTTCCACCGCGCCCCGGAAGGCACGTTGTTCAACTTCAACGCCGACGCCTCGGACGTCGAACTCCTCGCCATCGGCATGCGCAATCCCGTCTCGATGGCCTACAACAAGGACGGCGAGCTCTTCGTCTACGACGCCGACGAGGAGCCCAACATGGGATTCACCGTGGGTTACCGCCCGACGGCCATCGAGCACATCATCAGCGGCGATGACTCCGGCTGGCGCGCCGGCTCGAAGGTTCATCCCTTCTGGCAGTTCGATTTTTATGCGCCCATCGGCGTGATCGGTTCCGGTTCGCCGGTCGGCTCGTCCTTCGGCATCGGCACCAAGTTCCCGGCGCGTTACCAGGACGCCTTCTACGCCGGCGACTGGTCCTTCGGCAACCTCTGGGCGGTCAATCTCAAGCCCGACGGCTCCTCTTACGTCGCCGAGCCCGAGGCCTTCATCAGCGGCAAGCCCTTCCCGGTCTCGGGCATCATCCCGAACCCGGCCGACGGCTCGCTGCTCGTCGAAACCACCGGCACGGAACTCTACCGCGTGACCTACGTCGGCAACGAATCCACCGAGCCCTCCAAGACCGATCCGCGCTCCGCGGCCTTCCGCGACCAGCGCCACAAGCTCGAGGCGTTCCACGGCAAAAAGGATCCGGCGGCGATCGCCACCGCCTGGCCGTTCCTCGGTGACGCCGACCGCGCCACCCGCTTCGCCGCCCGGGTGGCGGTTGAGTGGCAGGATCCCGCCCTCTGGCGCGACAAGGCGATCAACGAGACCGATCCCCGCCGGGCCATCGCCGCCATCGTGGCGCTCGCCCGCGTGAGCGGGCCTGATGAGTACCACATCGCTCCGGGCACGTCCCCGAACCGGGACAAGGCGCTCCAGAACCGGATGTTCGCGACCCTCGACCGCATCGACTGGAACCAGCTTACCTACCAGGACAAACTCGACCTCACCCGCGCGTACCAGCTGGTCATGATTCGTCTCGGCAAGCCCGACGCCGCGGCCAATGCCCGCCTGATCGCCAAGTTTGATCCGAAGCTGCCCATGCCCCAGATGGAGCTGAACCGCGAACTGGCCGAGCTCCTCGTCGGGCTCCAGGCCCCGAGTGCCCCGGCCAAGCTGCTCGCCCTGGTCAAGAACGCACCCAGCGCCCCGTACTTCGGGATCCAGGAGTGGATCAACCCGCAGCAACGCATCCGCCAGGACCGCGGCGAGGTGACCGGGCCCAACGTCGGTCTCACGCAGGCCTCGCTCGCCCGTCAGGACGACCAGATCTTCTATGCCCAACTCCTCCGCAATCAGACCGTCGGCTGGACGCCGGCATTGCGGAAGGAATACATGACCTACTTCGTCAACGAGCCGGCGAACTACCGGGGTAACCTACCCGGACTGGTCAATGTTCGCGCGGATGCGATCGCGATGATTCCGCCGGCCGAGCGCGCGCCGCTGCAGCCGCTCATCGACACCCCGATGCCGATGGGCAACCCGTTCAACCGGCTGGGTGGTGTCGCGGCGGTGGCGGCGCCCCTGACCTCCGCCAGCCAGCTGGCGAATCGGGGAACCCCGGGGCTCGCCCTCCCGGCGATCAACCTCTGGGTCCAGCAGGGCGGCGCCAACCGCCAGTTCACGGACCTCGAGATGACGGCCATGACGCGCTTTGATGAATCGACGGAAAAGGAAGTCCGGGCGCAGCTCGACGCCGAAACCGCCGTTCTCGCCGCCTCGCTCACCACGCCGTTGAACCAGGCCACCCTACAGGGCAAAATTGACGCTCTCGCCCAAGCGGACACCGCGCTCTCGGCCGCCCGGGCCAATGGCTTGGCGAAACTGAAATCCGATCTGAAACTCCCACCGGAAAAGATCCCGGCTTTGATGACAGCAGTCACCACCCGTGGCGCCGGCGGTCGTGCCGGCGGCGGTCGCGCGGGGGCCGCGGTTCCCGCCGTGGCCGCCCCTGCCGGACGCGGCAACTGAGCCGGTTCCGACTGAAAATACCAAGGGCCGGGCGTAAACGCCCGGCCCTTTTTTGTGGCGGGCCGCTGAAATCCGAAATGCCGCTTGTCGCAGACGCTGGCATTCGATTGTGATCTGCCCCTAATGACCGACGCGGCCTTCCCCCCGGGCAACCGGCGCACGCTTTTGGATATGGACCGTTACCAGTGGACCGTGCTGTTCGCGGCCTGGTTGGGCTGGGGCTTCGACGTCTTTGACGGGCTGCTTTTCAATTACGTCGCGTCGAACTGCATTCCCACGCTGCTGGGACTCAAGATTGGCACCGCCGAGGCGCGCGCCGCCACGCTGCAGTACACCGGGATCGGGACGTCGCTGCTGTTGGTGGGCTGGGCGATCGGCGGGATCATCTTCGGCAAGATCTGCGACCGCATCGGCCGCACCCGCACACTGCTGATCACGATGTCGATGTATGCGGTCGGCACGGCCCTCTGCGCGGCCGCGCCGAATATCACGGTGCTTTTCATCTGCCGGGCCATCGCGAGCCTCGGAATCGGCGGCGAATGGGCCGCCGGCGCCTCGATGGTGGCCGAGGTCGTGCCGGAGAAGCGCCGGGTGGAGGCGGGGGCGATCCTCTACACTTCCGCTCCGATGGGCCTGTTTCTCGCCACCTACGCCACCTACTGGATCCAGGGCCTGGCGTTTCCCACGCGGCCCGAGATCGCCTGGCGCTTTGTTTTTCTTTGCGGCCTGATTCCCGCCTTGGTGGCGTTCGTGGTGCGGTGGTTCGTGAAGGAGCCCGAGCGGTGGAAGAAAACCGCGCCCAGTGCATCGCCGGCGATCTCCGAACTCTTCTCGCCCCGCTGGCGCGCTACGACGCTCAGCGGGCTGGGCATGGCCCTCGTGGCGTTGATCTCGTGGTGGAGCTGCAATGCGTTCATCAGCACGGTGGCCAACGGCCTCGCGGGCGTTGATGCCGCGGCCAAGGGGCTTGGTCAGGCCGCGACCCAGCTGCAGGTCCAGCAGTGGGGGAAATTCGCGACCAACATGTTCAACCTCGGCGGGCTGATCGGTACGCTGCTCACCATCCCGATCGCCAAAACCATGGGCCGGCGGAAAATGTACATCATCTATTTTATCCTCTCGGGTCTCGCGATCATGGGCACCTTCGGCCTCGACCTCGCACCCCACGACCGGCTCTACGGCTATTTCTTCATCGGGCTCACGGTCTTCGGCGTGTTCGGCTCCTTCACCTACTACCTCCCCGAGCTTTTCCCCACGCGCCTCCGCGCCACCGGCTCGGGCTTCTGCTACAACACCGGGCGGTTTGTCGCCGCCATCGGCCCGTTCGTGGTCGGCAGCGTGGCGTCCATGGGTGTCGACGCCCTGCACACGGCGCAGCAGATGCTGTTCTGGGTCGGCGCGGTACCCTTCGCCGGGTTGCTGCTGATCCCTTGGGCGATCGAGACCAAGGGCCGCGCCCTGGAGGACTGAGCGCTAGGATGCATTTAGGTAGGGCGCAGGCGGTGCCTCAGCCACGATGACCGCCCGGCCTCACAGCAAATCCAGCTGCGAGTCATCCGTCGGCGCGACGCTGATCTTTTTCTTCGGCCGGGCCGGCGGGGTCGGGGACGCGACGGTCACCGTGGATTCCTCGCTCTCGAGCTTGGAGAGGATGGTCCGGGCACGGTCGATGACCGTGAGCGGCAGCCCGGCCAGGCGCGCGACCTGGATGCCGTAGGAGCGGTCGGCAGCGCCGGTGACGACGCGGCGCACAAAGACAATCTCCTCGTTCCACTCCTTGACCGCCACGGAAAGGTTGCGGAGGCGCGGCAGGTGTTTCTCGAGCTGCGTGAGCTCCTGATAATGCGTGGCGAAAAGCGTGCGCGGGCCGCGGCTCGCGTCGCGATGCAGATGCTCGACGACTGCCCAAGCAATGGAGAGACCATCGTAGGTCGAGGTGCCGCGGCCGATCTCGTCGAGAATGATGAGCGAACGGTCGGTGGCGTTGTTCAGAATGTTGGCGGTCTCGTTCATCTCGACCATGAAGGTCGAGTTCCCGCGGGCCAGGTCGTCGCTCGCGCCGACGCGGGAGAAGATCCGGTCCACCAGACCGACCCGGCAGGACTTGGCCGGGACCCAGCAGCCGATCTGGGCGAGAAGGGTGATGAGCGCGACCTGGCGGATGTAGGTCGACTTGCCGGCCATGTTGGGACCGGTGATCAGCGCGATCTGGGCGTCGTCGGAGCTCAGGCTCGTGTCGTTCGGCACGAAGGTCTGCGCCCCGCCGATGGCAGATGAAGCCGGCGATTTCAGCATCTGCTCCACGACAGGATGCCGGCCGTCAGCGATCTCGAGTCCGGACCCCTCGTCGAGCTCAGGCCGGCAGTAATCCCATTCGCGGGCCAGCCGCGCCCAACCGGCAAGAACATCGAGCTCGGCGAGCGCTTCGGCGGTGGCCGTGAGACTCGCGGCCTCGGCCAGCACGGCGGCGACGAGCTCCTGGAAAAGCTGCAGTTCCCGCGCCAGGGCGTTCTCCTCGGCGTGGAAGATTTCCTTTTCCTTCTGCCGGAGGGACTCGGTGACGTAGCGCTCGCCGCCGACCGTCGTCTGGCGCCGGATGTAGTCAGCCGGCACGAGGTGGAGGTTGGCCTTGGTGACCTCGATGTAGTACCCGAAATTATTCGTGAACCGAACCTTCAGGCTGCGGATGCCGGTGCGTTCCTGCTCGGTGCGCTCGAGGTCGGACAGCCAGTTGCGGTTGCCGCTCGTGAGCCCGCGCAGGCGGTCGAGCTCGGCATCGAAACCTGCGCGGATGAAGTTCCCGTCGTTCAGGTCGGCCGGGAGCTCGTCGGCCAGCGCGGATGCCATGAGCTGGCGCAGTGGTGGCAGCTCATGGATATGAGATCTGAGATCCGAAATCCGAGATTGCTCCCCGAACTCCGCGAGCAACCCGCGGATTTCCGGGAGCTGACCGAGGGTGTCGCGCACGCCGCCCAGCTCGCGCGGGTTGCGCAGCCGGTTTTGCAGTCGGCCGAGGATGCGGGGAATGTCGCGGACGCCACTCAACCGGTCCGCGATCGCGCCGAGTTCGGTCGGGCGCGGCAGCAGTTCGCCCACCACGGCCTGGCGACGCTGGATCTCGGCGAGATCGAGCACCGGGGCGGCGAGCCAGCGTTCGAGCAGGCGCGCGCCGGCCGCGGTGCCGGTGCGGTTGATCGCGGAGAGCAGGGAGCCGTCGCGCGAACCGCGGACCGAGCTGAAGATCTCCAGGTTGCGCAGGGTAGCCGGGTCGAGCAGCAGGGTGCGCGCGCTGCGGTATTCCTGCAGGCTGCGCAGGTTCTCCGGCTTGGCGCAGAGATTTTCCGTGGCGTAGGCGGCGAGGGCGCCGGCCGGTCCGAGTGCGGGATGGTTCTGCGCGACGCCAAAGCCTTGGAGATTCAGAACCCCGAGCGTTTCCATCACCGTGCGGGCACCGGCGTCGGCTTCCAGCTGGAAGCCCGGGATCTCGGTGCACAGCCGGCTTGAGGCGAAGGCATGCAGGGCGTGGAGGCCGGTTTGCGCATGCGGCGCGGCCTGCCAGCGGGCGAGTTCGCCCTCGGCGATGAGCAGTTCCGCCGGATCGAGCGCGGTCAGAACGGGCAGGAGATTTGCCGGCTGCGGATCGGTCGCGATCCGGAACTCGCCGGTGGAGAGGTCGAGCCATGCGGCGTGCAGGCCAGCGCTGTCGGCGACCACCGCGGCAAGGTAGTGGTTGCGCGAAGCGTCGAGCTGGCCCGGGGCGATGGTGGTGCCGGGACTGAGGATCCGCGTGACCTGCCGTCGCACCAGCTTGCCGGGCGTGGCGGGCTCCTGCTGGTCGCAGATCGCAACCTTGCGGCCGGCGGCGAGGAGCTTGGTGACGTAGTTGTCCGCCGCGTGGTAGGGCAGGCCGGCCATCGGATGCTCCTGGCGCTTCGTCAGGGTGAGCCCGAGCAGCTTCGAGGCCTCGACCGCGTCCTCAAAGAACAGCTCGTAGAAATCACCGAGCCGGAAAAGCAGCAGCGTCCCCTTGGGAAGCCCGCGCTTCACCTCGAAGTACTGCTGCAGCATCGGGGTGAGCTTCATTTCGGACATGCGGAAAACGAGTGAGAAGCCGGCCGTCA
>CAIYFD010000069.1 GCA_903925425.1 uncultured Opitutia bacterium
ACCGAGCGGATCGCGTGGCCCGCGGACGAAATCACCAAGGCCGGCGCCAAGGTGATCACCGACGACTTCGGCTCCCCCGAACTGCTCGACGCCGTGCAGATCGGCAATACGAAGGAAACAGAGAAGAAGTAAGGTAGGGTTGGGCCGCCGGCCCGACCGCGATTAACATGCGCGATGGCGCGGTAGGGTTGAGGCGGGGCCTCAACCGCGATGTTTGCCGGACGGCTGAGGCCCCGCCTCAGCCCTACCTTTTCAAACCCGCCCCACCCTTAGATGTTGCTGACGAAACTCCGCGTCGTATCGATGCTGTGCCCGGCAATCTCGAAGAGGAGCGCGGCGTCCTCCTTCTCGTGCCAGACGGCCTCCGGGGTGTCCCAGAAGAATTCGTGCGAGGTCGTGCCAAGCTGGTTCGCGTGATGGCTCGAGGTGCCGGCCCGGGTGTGCACCATCACGTAGTCGCCACCCTTCACCGCGGTCGGCTCGAACCAGAACGTGTGGCGGAACGGATGCGAGATGACCTGTTCCTCCTTGTTGTAGTTGGCGTCCGCCAGGATGTAGTCCCGGAGATTGCAGTCCGCTCCGACCTTGAGCGTGACGACCTCATGCTCGCGGTCGCCTTGGTGATCGATTCCGACGATGCTGAGTTTCATGGGGCTTCGCTTCCGGGGTTGGGGTTGCCTGACGGCTTTTAGATGCCGGCAACCCCAGAGACGGTCAAACGGATTGCCGGTTGCGTTGGCCGCGGACAAACCGCGGAAAGTTTTTAACCGCGGATTCCACGGATGATCCGGGAAAGGATCGGCTTGGTACTTGAGCGTTGAACGTTGAGCGTTGAGCGTTCCCTCCGAAGATTGCCCTTCCCGATGAAACCCCTCGCCCGACTTCGCACCTGGCTCGACGGACTCGTCGACCGCGGGCTCGCCGTGGCCGGGGCGGTGCTGTTCTCGCAGGCGCCGGAATTCTTCCAACAATACCTGCAGCGGCTCGGCGGCCACCTTGACGAGGCGCGCCGCACCCTGGCCCAATTCGAACACACCGCGGGCGAGGCCGGACTCACGCTGGATAAATTCATCAACCAGACCGCGACCAACTACGATGCGGCTGTTGCCCGTCTTGCGCAGGTGATGACCGATGCCGTCGAGCGCGTGCAGCACCTCAATGCCGCGTTCACCGCGCTGCGCGACGCCTCGGCGTGGACCCGACCCTTCACGTTCCTGCGCCACCTCGACGCCGGCATCGCCCGGGCAACCTGGACCGACTACAGACCCGCCGTGCCGACCACGGCCGAGGGTTTGATGTACGCCGTCGTGGGGATGCTGGTCTTCCTCGCCGTCTACCACCTCGTCTTCCGCCGTCTGATCCGGCCGCGGCCGGTGGCACCCTCAATCACTCAATGATCCCACGGCAGCTTCACCTCGAGGCGGGGATGCTTCCAGACGGTGAAGACCTCGAACATCTTGCCGGGATTCAGGATCCCACGCGGGTCGAGGGCGTGCTTCACGGCCTGCATCGCGCGGACTTGGGCGGGTGAATGCTGCAGGCGGAGGAAGGGCGTCTTCGCCAGCCCGATGCCATGCTCGCCGGAGATCGCGCCTTCGAGCGCCACTACCTCACGCATCAACTTTCCCACCGCCCGCTCGGCCGCGCGGCGCTCCTTCGCGACGGCGCGGTGGTACATGATGTTCACATGGAGATTGCCATCGCCGACATGACCGAAGGTCGGGATCGCGAGACCCGACTCGCGCCGGAGCTTTTCGAGAAAACGCGCGAAACGCTCGTAGTTCTTCAAGGGCACGACGACATCCTCGTTCAGCTTCGAGTCCCCCAGCTCGAACATCGCCCGCGAGCATTTCCGCCGCACCGTCCAGAGCGCCTCGGCCTCGGCCCGGTTGCGCGCCGCCCGTTGCGCGATCGCATGCTTCGCGGCCCACGCGAGCAGGACCTTCCGCTGCGCGCGAACCTCGCCGACTGACCCGGCGAGCTCGACCAGCAGCACCGGCTTGCCGGCGACACCCGGGAAAACCGTCGCGCCGGTCGCGCGCTCGGCGCAATGCACCGAGTACCGGTCGAGGAACTCGCAGATGGCCGGCTGCACCCGCGCCCCGAAGAGCGCCCGCGCCGCGCGGAACGCCGCCGTCTCGTCCTTGAACGCCGCCAGCAGCGTCCAACGCGACTCCGGTTGCGGGATCAGGCGCAGCGTGACGGCCGTCACGATCCCGAGCATACCCTCGCTGCCGATCCACAGGTCGCGCAGATTAAAGCCCGCGGAGAATTTCCGCGTGGGCGTGCCCCAGGTGACAAATTCCCCGGTCGGCAGAAAACCCTCCAACGCGAGGACGAAGTCGCGCGTCACGCCATACTTGCCGCCGTGCATGCCGCCGGCGTTGCAGGCGACGGTGCCGCCGATGGTGCAATACTCGTGGGACGACGGGTCGGGCGGATAAAACCAGCCCTTGGCCGCCACCGCCCGCTGGATGTCCGCCACCCGCGCCCCGGCCTGCGCCTTCACCATGCCGGCCTCGGCATCGATCCGGACTTTCCGCCAATGACTGAGGTCAATCACCCAGCCACCGCGAATTGGGGCGGCCGAGCCGGTCAACGAGGTGCCACTGCCTCGGGCCGTCACCGGGACTCCGTGGCGGTTGGCCAGTTCGAGCATCACCGCGATGTCCGACTCGCGGCGCGGCAGGACCACCGCCTCGACCGGAAACGCGATCTTGCTGCTGTCGTAGCCCGCGGCCGCGCGGGACTTTGCATCCGTCCGGACACACTTCGCCCCGAGGCGGCGCAGCAACTGGCGGGTGGCGGTGGGATGGAGCGACATGATGATGCCCGGCAGGGTCGGGTCGCGATCTTTGCCCTGTCAATCCCGGCAACCGGTCGGATTGCAAAGACGTAACCTCTGCTTGACCGATCTCGTCTTGTCACTGATCCGTAACATTCGCCCCTGAAGAATTCACGCTGCCCCCACATGAAACTCACGCGCAAAGCCATCCTCCACTCGATCCCACTGGCTCTCCTCACTTTGGCGCCAACCCTTGGTTTCGCCCAGGGCGGGCCGGGCGGTTTCGGTGGCCGCGGGGGCGGCGGCGGCGGCGGCGGCTTCACCGATGTGCGCAAGGTGATGGCCGACTATGACAAGGACAGCGACAAGCACCTCAATCTCGAGGAGCGCAAGGCGGCCTATGAAGGCCTCTCCGCCCAGGGCGGCGGCGGTCGTGGCTTCGGTGGTCGCGGTGGTCAGGCGAACGGAACCGCTCCCGTCGGCGTGAAACTCACCGCGGCTGACGTGAAGATCTACGGCAAGGAGAGTCTCTACGACATCAACGTCCTCCGCACGGTCTTCATCCAGTTCGAGGAAGCGGACTGGGAGAAACGGATGGCGGCCTTTAACAACACCGACATCGAGATGCCGGCCACCGTGACGATCGACAACAAGGTCTACCCGAAGGTCGACATCCACTTTCGTGGCGCCTCCTCGTTTTCCTTCGTACCCGACACCTACAAGCGCTCGCTGAACCTCACGTTCGACGACTTCGACTCCAAGCAGGACCTCCACGGCTACCGTTCCATCAATCTGCTGAACTCGAACGGCGACCCGACCCTGATGCGCGCGGTGGTCTACACCGAGATCGCCCGGCAGTACATCCCGGCGGCCAAGGCCAACTTCATGCGCGTCGTGATCAACGGCGAGTACTGGGGCATCTTCCAAAACACGCAGCAGTTCAGCAAGGAGTTCGCCAAGGATTTCTACGGCAGCACGGGCGGCGCCCGCTGGAAGACGCCGGGCAGCCCGAACGGCCAGGCCACCTGGGCCTACCTCGGCGAAAATCCCGCGCTCTACAAGGGCACTTACGTGATCCACTCCAAGGACGACCCCAAGGATTGGGAGGCCATGATCGCGATGTTCAAGGTCCTGAACCAAACGCCTGCCGCCGAGCTTGAGGCCAAGCTTGCGCCGCTTCTGGACATCGACGGCGCCCTGCACTTCCTCGCCCTCGACAACTCCCTGATGAACGAGGACGGCTATTGGACCCGCGCGAGTGACTATTACATCTATCGCGACACCAAGGGTAAGTTTCACGTCCTCCCCCACGACACCAACGAGGCCATGCTTCCGAGCGCCGGCGGTGGCGGTCCCGGCGGTCCCGGCGGACGCGGTGGTCGCGGCGGCCCTCGTGGAGGCGGGCCCCAGTTCGGCGGTGGACCGGGTGGTCCCGGCCCCGGGGGTCCGCCCCAAGGTGGCCGCGGTGGCCCAGGCGGCGGCGGACCCGGCGGTGGCGGCGGGGTCGAGGCGGTCACGCTCAGCCCCTTGGTGAACGAGGGTAACGCCAACCGTCCCCTCGCCTCCAAGCTCCTGGCCGTCCCGGCCCTGAAGGCCAAGTATCTCTCCTATGTCCGTGAGATCGCGGAAAAAGACCTCAACTGGGCAAACCTCGGCCCGAAGGTCGCCCGCCACCGCGCCGTCATCGCCGACGACGTGAAGCGCGACACCAAGAAGATGACCACCAACGAGGATTTCGATCTCGGCACCGCCAACGTCGAGTCCGAGGGCGCCTCGATCATGCCCCTCCGCAATTTCGCCGAAAAGCGCCGGGCTTTCCTGCTCAAGTTCGTCGACGAGAACCTGGCAAAGTAACCCGATAGGCCGCGCGACTCCGTCGCCGCCGACACCTCTCAACGTGGCGGGATTTTCCCCGCCGCGTTTTTTTGTGATCAAAAAGGCAGGGCTGAGACGGTGCCTCAGCCGTTCCGAATCATCGCGGCCGAGGCCCCGCCTCGGTCCGCCCACGGTCCACCGACCTACCGGTGCTCAGCCGCCTTCGGCCAGCCCCGCAAATCCGCGGCCAGCGAAGCAAAGCCCGGAAAGTCATATTCGAGCCGGCGGGTGTCGGGCCGGTGCCGCGCCGCGGCCGCCACCGCGCAGCGAATCTCCAACGGCAGGGTCGGACGATCCGTGCCATACACCCGGAGCTTCAGCTCGGCTCGGGTGTAGGGCAGCTGGCCCCGCGCCTGGCCATCAACCCAGGCCTTCTCCGTGACGCTGTCCTCCCGCCCACAGAGATACCATCCTTCGATCGCGGGCACCGCCACACCGACACCCCGCAGCATGCGCTCCCGGCCGCGCGCCGGCGGCAGTTTCTTCACGGTCTGGCGAAAAATCGCCCGCAGCTGGCACATCCGGCACTGGGGATGAAAGTAGCCCGGCGCCTCGTGCTCCGGGCCGTGCACGGTCGAGTCGTCCGCATCCACCACCACGACGAGAGCGTCGGTGTCGGTGTTGAAATGCAGGTGCTTGATCACCGCCGGAACGAGCTGGCCCACCTGCGGCCAGCCCCGCGCCCGCAAGCCTGACGCCGTGAACTGCACCGCCCCACCGAGCACCCCCGCCACCAGCTCGCGCACCGCCGCCTCGTCCGCGGGGGATTCGCTCAGGATCGCGACCTTCATTCCTCGGGCACGCCTCCCAGGATGCCGCTGAACCACATGTCGCCGAGCGAGCCTTCCTGCAGGAGATCCGCCAGGTCGGGCCGGTCGCTCAGCCGCTCAAAATGCGCCGCGCGGCCCTGCTTGTGCGAGATCACGATCTCCTCCGGATGATCACGGAAGAGGTCGAGCAGGTGCGGCGAGTGGGTCGTCGCGATCACCTGCACCGGTTCGCGCTTCAGCCCAAAGGCGTCGGGATAACTCAGCCGGTAGAGCGCATCGCGCACCTCGCGCAGCGCGCGCGGATGAATGCCGCGGTCGACTTCCTCGAGACAGATCAGCGATGGTGGCGCCGGATCAAGGGCCAGTGTCAGGTACGCCAGCGTGTACAGCGTGCCCTGCGAGAGGTTGTCGGCCGTCACCAGCTCGTTCCCTTCCTGCAGGCGCATCGCCAGCTCCACCTGACCGGCGCCGGCCGGGACAAACTCGAGGGCGGTGAACTCGGGCAGGATCCGGCAGAGCTCGGAGACCAGCGCGGCGAAATCCTCCGGAGCCCGCTCCCGGCGCATCCGCAGCACCGCCGCGAGATTGGAGCCATTGGAATGGAGGTCGTGGCCATCGGTCTCCGCCGCGGGCGTCGCCATTGCGTAGTGATCAAACAGGAAGCCGCGAAACCGGGAAATCCGCTCCTGCAGGGCCGGCCAGCCGGGGTCACCGGGCGGCCGCACTTCCAGCAAATCGCAGACGAGCTCCGACTGGCACGACATCCGCGCGGAGATCGCGGCAAACGGCGCTTCGAAGTGAAAATGAATCTCCGGCCCGCCAGCCTTCGTCGCGGCGCCGGGCGCCGCTCCCGGTTGCGCCAGCGGCAGGCGCGCCAGCGTGCGGAGACGGAGCACCGCCTCGATCAGGCTCGTCTTGCCGCTGCCGCTCGGCCCCAGGATCAGGTTGCAGGGCGCCAGTTTGAGCTGCGTCGAGCGCAGGGCCTTGAACTTCCGGAAGGAAATCGACGCGATCACGACGCAAACATGAGCAGGCCCGGAGTAATCGCCAATCCCGGATTTCCGAACGCAGGAGTTTTTAACCGCTGATTTCGCAAATGGCCGCCGTTGATTTGGATTCGAGTACTCCCGGCGCGGCCGCCAAACGGGTCTTCTTCGCCCCGGGTGCACCAGTCGAGGGTGTTCTTCAGCCGCGGCGTGATGAACAAATTGCACTCGGGCGCGGCCGCCAGCAGGCCGTCATGCCCCTTGATCTGCTCGATCAGCTTCACGGCATTCGCCCGCAGCCCCTTCGCGTCCTCGAGGTCGCCGTGGTACAGCGGCAACTCCTACTCGTTCAGGGCCAGCACCGTGACCTCGCCCCCGGCCGCCAGCACCGCCGCCGCCGCCGTCACAGCGAGCAGGCGCCGATTGAGGGACTCGCGCCGGGCGCTGCCGAATAAGGCGAGAAGGCGGGTCGCGGATTCATACCTGACACCGAAACACCCGTCGCCCCGGCCGGCAAGCGGTCGCCTCCGGAGGCTCCGCCTACATTTCACCTAATAGATGAAAAATGCGCACCGCGCCTGCCCGGGCTGCGCCCAGCATTTCACGTAATACGTGAAAAACAGACCGTCCCAATCAGAGCGCCGCGGCGAATTCCGCCGGCAAGGGTGCGGTCGCGGCGAAGGCGTGCTTGCGCCCGGCGAACTCGTACTCGAACTGCGTCATCAGCGAATGAAGGAAGAGGCGCTTTTCGCCGGTGCGTTTCGCGAAGTCGCGGTTGCGCGGAAAGTCCCCGTAGGTCTGGTCGCCCACGATCGCCATGTGCCGCTTGGCGCACTGGACGCGGAGCTGGTGGCTGCGGCCGGTGCGCGGCTCGAGCTGGATGAGGCACACGCGCGGCTCGCCGCCGCCCGCGCGGATGAGTTTCACCGCGCTCTCGCTCATGACATGGCCGGCGGTGCTGGTGCGGATCTGCCCGCCGCGTTTCTCGACCGCGAGACGGTCCTTCCAGATCTGCTCCGGCGGAACCGGCCGGCCGAAGACGAGGGCCTGGTAAACCTTGTGGACGCGCTTGGCCTTGAAGTGGGCGCGGATGGCGGTGGCGAGCGCGGCGCTGGTCGCCGCCAACAGCACCCCGGAGGTCGCCGAATCGAGGCGGTTGAGCAGCCAGAGGCGCTGCTGCGGCAGATCGGGCAGGACATAGGCCTCCTCCTCGAAGGCGTAGGTGGCGTTGAGCAGGGAACGCGGCTGGTCCGCAGCCGTGTTGGGGTGCGAGAGCAGCCCGGCGGGCTTGGCGAAGGCGATCAGCCCCTGGGCATCCCGGGCCAAAACCTCCACCCCGCGTCCCAACGGCAGGACCGCCAGCAGTTTGTCCGGCGCACCCTTCACCGGTAGAGGAAATAAAACGTCAGCTCCTGGGTGTCACCCAGAACGGCCATCATCTGCGGGGTCCACTCCCCGTAGGAAAAACCCACCCCCGGGCTGATGGCCGAGACGCACCATGTGGTGGCCTGGTCGCCGGCGGTGCCCTCGGTCTTCTTGATCTGGGTGACCTCGCCGGCGGAATTCAGGACGAAGGTGATGATGGCCTCGCTGCCCGGATTTGGGTAGTGCTTGCTGTTCCGGATCTCGCCCTGCCAGCGCGCATCAATCGCATCGATCAGCTTCTGCAGGTACGCGCCGTATTCGCTCCACTTCGCGTTGTAGGCAATGGGGCCGATGTTTTTCGTGCCGATCACGTTCTTCTCGAAGATGGCGGGGCGGTTGCCCTTGTCGGCCAGCTCCTGGCGGACCATCGGGTGCTGCGGGTCGACCCGGAAGGTGAGGCTGGTGCCGCCGTCCGCGGCGTCGGGCACCCCGTCGATCTTCTCCGCGACGGCTTTGGCGTTGGGGTCAAACATCGCGATATTGCTGCCGATGCTGTCGGCTGCCTTGCCGTCGAACTTCTCGAACCCGCTGAGCGGGGTGGCGGCCGCGCGCGCGGCGGCGGCCACCTGCTGGATCTGCTAAATCACCTCCGGGGTGACGGGCTGGGGGGTCGGCTGGATCTGCGCGCGGTTGCCATCCACGATCTGGGTGGACTTGAGCTTTTCCTGGCCGTCGATCGCCGGGTTATCGCTCTTGCCGTCGGGCGTGGGCTTCTCCTGCGCCACCTGCTGGTTCTGGGCGCCGAAATTGGCGGTGTCGTCGGGCACGTTTTCCGGGGCGTCGGGGTTGACCTCGACAAACTTGAACGGCGTCGGCGGCTTTTTTTCTTCCTCGGCGGGAGGAAGCTCGACGGTGAACTGCGGCGGTTCCTTCTCCCGCTCTGCGTCCTGGGTCGCCGGTCGCATGCCCACCGCGCCGAGATCGAGCAGCCGGGGCGCGCCCCAGAAGAGCAGGAGGTGCAGGAAGAGCGTCGCGAGGATGCCAATCAGCACGCCGCGCACGTCAGGATCAAGACGGTCGAACGGCTTCGCGGTTTGGGTGCTCATGCAGGGGTGGTCAGGCTGGGAGACGTCTGGAATCAGCCACGGACGCCACACTCCGTCAAAATTTGTTTCATGGTCTCGACCGGAAGACCGACAATGTTGGTAAATGATCCGTCGTATTGCGCGACAATGAGTTCGCCGTGCTCCTGGATCGCGTAGGCCCCGGCCTTGTCGAGCACATGGACCCGGCGCAGGTAATCCTCGATCACGGCGGGGGTCAGCTCCCGGAAGGTCACCTCCGTCGCCACCCCGGTGTCGCGGCGCAGTCCGTCGCGCCGCCGCCGCACCGCGATTCCGGTGAAAACCGTGTGCGTGCGACCCGACAGCCGCCGGAGCATCGCCCGGGCCGCGTCGAGGTCGGCGGGCTTGTTCAGGGCGTGCCCGTCGATGAAGACGGTCGTGTCGGCGCCGATCACGAGGGCATCCGGATGGCGGGCGGCCACCCAGTCGGCCTTGAGGGCGGCATTGTGGGCCACCATCACCCGCGGATCCGTGGTCGGATCCTCGTGTTCGGTGACCTGCGCCACGACCACCGTGAACGTCACTCCCAGCCCGGCCAGCAGCTCCCGCCGGCGCGGCGAGGCCGAGGCAAGGATGAGCGAAGGCGAATCAGGCATGGCAAGGAAAGCCCTCATCACCGGGTGAGGGCATCCGGACTACAAATCAAAACCGGGCGGATCCTTCCACCCCGGCGACTTCCCAAGCTTCGCCACGATTTCACGTATTAGGTGACAAATGCGCCAGGCGCGCGACGAAAGGCCCTGCCAATATTTCACGTATTACGTGAAATATGGGGCGGCGCCCGGATGGGGCGGGCAAGGCGAAACCGACCTTAGCGGCTGCGGCCGCCCGTGCGGCGGAACGACGGCGCGGTCTTGTGCTGGAGCGTGCCGCGGTCCTCACGGATGTCGCGCGACTGCTTGAAGTTGTTCGCCCGGGCCTTTTGCGGGCGAGCGGGGTCGTGCTTGTTGGCGCCCAGTTTGTGGCCGGGCTTGAGGACTTTGGAGGGAAGCTTAGGCATGGGATTTTCGGGGTTGGTGCTCTCCGGCCACTATCCTCCCATCCGCCCCGGATAGCCACGCACATCTTGTGGAAAGGCGGGCGCGGCTTGGCGCAACGCCCCGAAACCCACCATGACGCAGGGATTGTCACCTCCCGCAAAGCCCCCCACGTTCCCTCCCCTTCCATGCGCCTCGGCCTCGCCCAGCTCAACACCACGGTCGGAGATCTCGCGGGCAACCGCCGACGAATTCTCGAGGCCTACACGGCCCTCGCGGCGCAGGGCGCGGAGCTTGTCATCTTCCCGGAACTGGTGGTGTGCGGCTATCCGCCGCGCGACCTGCTCTTCAAGCGGCGCTTTGTCCCCGACGTCGCCGCCTCGCTCGCCACCATCGCCGCCGCGGTGGGCGACGTCCCGGCGTTGATCGGCACGGTCGAGGTCAATGCCACCGGCCAGGGCCGGCCCTTTCACAATTCGGCCGCGCTTTGTCACCGCGGCAAGATCACCGCTTTCGCCCGCAAGTGCCTGCTGCCGACCTACGACGTCTTCGACGAGGACCGGTACTTCGAAGCCGCGGCCCAGCCCACCGTCCTCACGATCGCGGGCCAGCGCGTGGGCATCACCATCTGCGAGGATCTTTGGACCCACCCGACCCTGAGCACGCGGCGGCTCTATCACGGACTCGATCCGGTGCGCCAGCTGGTCGCCCAAGGGTGCGACATGATCGTCAACCTCTCGGCCAGCCCGTGGCACTGCGACAAGGGCTCGGTGCGGCATACCCTCGTCACCGACGCGGCGCGCACGGCCGGTTGCCCGGTGGTTTACGTCAACGCCGTCGGCGGCAACGACGAGCTGATCTTCGACGGCCGCAGCCTCGTGGCCGACGGCACGGGCCGGATCACGGCCGGGATGGCGGCGTTTGCCGAGGACACCCGGATCGTCGAGGTCGCCCCGGGACGCGCGGTCGGCTCCGCGGACGCGGTCATCGCCCCGACCTTCAGCCAGCCGGAAATGGCCGACATCTTCGCCGGGCTGACGCTCGGGCTGCGCGACTATGCGCACAAGTCCGGCTTCAAGCAGGCGCTGGTCGCCCTCTCCGGCGGCATCGACTCGGCCGTCGTCGGCGTGATCGCCGCGGCCGCCTTCGGCCCGGAGAACGTGATCGGCGTTTCCCTGCCGTCCGCGATCTCGTCGCAGCACTCGCGCGACGACGCCCGGGTGCTCGCGGCCAACCTCGGCGTGCGCTTTGAAACCATCGCCATCGCCGAAGCGGTGAACGCCTGCGAGGCGGCGCTCGGGCCGATCTTCACGGGCCGGCCGCGCGACGTGACGGAGGAGAACATCCAGGCCCGGGTGCGCGGCGTACTGATGATGGCGCTCTCGAACAAGTTCAACGCCCTGCTCCTCACCACCGGCAACAAGAGCGAGATGGCGGTGGGTTACTGCACGCTCTACGGCGACATGGCCGGCGGCCTCGCCGTGATCTCGGACGTCTTCAAGACGCAGGTCTACGCCCTCTCGAACTGGATCAATACCGACGCCCGCCGCGCCGGGCGCACGCCACCCATTCCGCAATCCACCATCTACAAGCCGCCGAGCGCCGAGCTGCGCCCGGACCAGACCGACCAGGACAGCCTGCCGCCGTACGACGTGCTCGACGCAATCCTGAAGGGCTATGTCGAGGAAGGCCTCTCGCGGGTCGACCTGATCACCCAGGGGTTCGCCGAGGCGGTGGTGGCGGATGTGATCCGCCGGGTCGATCTCAACGAGTACAAACGCAAGCAGGCCGCACCCGGCCTCAAGATCACGCCGCTGGCGTTCGGCGTGGGGCGCAGGATTCCGATCGTGCAGCGTTACGTGAGCTGAAGAACCTGGTAGGGCGCGTCACGCCGTGACCGCCGGTTATCGAGGCGGCGGTGACGGAGTCACCGCCCTACCGCAGAATCAACGTCACAAATCCGGTGGCACCGTGGCGATGGCCTCTTCCAGGGTGGTCAAGCCGTCCTTCACCTTGAGCAGGCTGTCCTGGTGCAGGGTCTTCATGCCGCCGCGCACCGCGATCTTCTTTAGCTCGGTCACATCCTTCTCCTTGTTGATCGCCTCGACCAGCTCCTCGTTGGTGATCATCAGTTCATGGATGCCCACGCGGCCCTTGTAGCCGCTGCTGCCGCACTTGGGGCAACCCTTGGGATTGTGGCGGTAAATCTGGCCGCTCCAGCCAATGGCCTTCTCGAGCACCGCCTTCTCGCGGCCGACGGGCTCATAGACCACGCGGCAGGTCTTGCAGACGCGGCGCATCAGGCGCTGGGCGCAAACGGCGAGCAGGCCCGAGGAAATCATGAAAGGCTCGATGCCCATGTCGGTGAGGCGGGCGACGGTCGAGGGCGCGTCGTTCGTGTGCAGTGTGCTGATGAGCAAATGCCCGGTGAGCGCGGCCTCGACGGCGATGGCCGCCGTTTCCTTGTCGCGGATCTCACCCACGAGGATGATGTCGGGGTCCTGCCGGAGAAAGGCGCGCAACGCGGTGGCGAACGTGAGCCCGATCTGCCGGTGCATCTGCATTTGGTTGATGCCGTTCAGGGTGTACTCGATCGGATCCTCCGCGGTGCGGATGACGATGTCCGGCGCGTTGATCTCGTTGAGCGCGGAATAGAGCGTCATCGACTTGCCGGAGCCGGTCGGGCCGCAGTGCAGGATCATGCCGTAAGGCTGGCGGATGACCTCGCGGTAGCGCCTGAGATTCTCCTCGCTGAAACCGAGCGAGGGCAGTGGCAGGGTCGACTTCTGCTTGTCGAGAATACGCATGACCACGCCCTCGCCGTGATTGAGCGGCGCGGTCGAGACGCGCAGATCGATGTCGAGCGACTTCTTGGTGTACTGCTTGAAGACAATGCGACCGTCCTGCGGCAGGCGCCGCTCGGAGATGTCGAGATTGCACATGATCTTCAGGCGGGCGATCAGGGCCGGGCCCACCTTGGCGGGCAGCCGGAGCTTTTCCTGGCAGACGCCGTCAATGCGGTACCGGACGATGATTTCCTTTTCCTGCGGCTCGATGTGAATGTCACTCGTGCCGGCGAAGTACGCGTCCTCGATGATGCGGTTGCTCAGCTGGATGATGGGGCCGGAGTCCTCGTTGACCTCGTCCTCCCGGAGTTCGCCGTCGCTCTCGGTGGCGAACTCGACGCCGATCTGCTCGACCACATCGTCGAAGCCGGCGGGACGCTCGGCGCCCTTGGTGAATTTCTCGCGGATGTCCTTGTCGCGGCCGAGCAGGCAGACGACCCGCTTGCCGGTCATCTCCTGGATCTTGGTGGAGATGGTGAGCTCGAAGGGATTCGCGAGTGCCACGAGCAGGAACTCGCCGACCTGGCCGACGGGCAGCACGACGTTCTCCTGGCAGAATTCCTGCGGCACCCGTTCGAAGGTCTCGGCGGTCAGCTTGTAGCGGGCGACGTTGAAGGGCGCGAGGTTGAGGGCGCGCGCCTTGGCGACGAGGCACTGGAGCTGCGTGACCGAGTATTGCTCCTGCAGGAGCTTATCGAGGGCGTCACCGCTGAGATCGTCCGGAACGCCGGTGATCGCCATGCGCTGCTCGGGGCTGAGGCGGCCCATTTCCTCCAGCTTGGAGACAATCAGGGACTGGACTTTACCGAGGGGCATCGACGGAGATCAGGCGGACTTGGCCGGGGCGCCACCCGCGGCGGGCGGGGCAAACGGGGAACGGGTGCCAGAGGCGACCGACGGGGCCGCGTGCTCGGTTTCGAGTTTCTCCAGGTAGTCGGCCAGGACATCGAGCGTGGTGCCGTACCACACAATCTGGTTGCCGAGCTGCTTCTCCCAGAAACTCCGGACGGCCGGGCTCAGGTAGTGGGCGGTGGCGAGCGAGTAAAATTCCTCCTCGTGGTCAAATGGGACGGTCCAGGTCGCCCAGCAGGCGGCGACATCGCAGCTCTTCCGCAATTCCTCCGAGACCTCGTAACTCCGGAGGTCGACGAGACCCATGCCGTCGGTCTCGACGGCATGGTGAAGGATGTCGTCCTCCTTCACCGCCTTCATCTCGTAGGCGAGGACGCCGAGGATAGTGGACTGGCGGGTCTGCTTGGCGGCAATGACCTCAAGCAGCCGCTCGTTGGCCTTCTCGAGGTCCTCCAGCTTCACCAAGTTCTGGTCCACCAGCGCCGTCCCGAGCAGGCGGTTACAGCGCATGAGCAGCGATTTGTATTCCGGGGTCATGCGGGACGGATTTACGCTTGGATCAGGCTGGGCCGGCTGGCGACCTTTTTTCCCGGCGGCGGAGGGATTGAACCCGTTTAAACAAATCCTTTTTCAGGCGGTCGAGACCCGCGCCCTCGAGACAGGAAATGGGCACGATCGGCACCTGGTGTTTCTTGCGGAACTTGGCGATCCAGGCCTTGGCCTCGGGCAGGTCGACCTTGTTGGCGGCCACGAGGCGGGGCTTCTTCAGGAGGGCCGGATCGTACAGTTTCAACTCCTGCAGGAGGGTCTGGTAATCCTTGCGGGGATCGCGTCCGTCCACGCCCGCCATGTCCACGATGAACAGCAGCAGGGCGCAGCGCTCGATGTGGCGGAGGAAACGGTGTCCCAGCCCGCGGTTCTCGCTCGCGCCCTCGATCAATCCGGGGACGTCGGCCAGCAGCAGCCGCTTCGGGTCCTTCGGATCGCCGTCCTCGATCACGCCGATCTGCGGGTGCAGCGTGGTGAAGGGATAGGCGGCGGTCTTGGGCCGGGCCCGGGTGATGGCGTTGGTGAGCGACGACTTGCCGGCGTTGGGGAAACCCACGAGGCCGACGTCGGCGATGCTCTTGAGAATGAGGCGGTACGAGCCACCCTCGCCCTCCTGGCCGGGATTGGCCCGCTTGGGGGCGCGGTTGGTGGAGGTCTTGAAGTGCGTGTTGCCCCAGCCGCCGTTGCCGCCCTTGCAAAGGACGACGCGCTGCTCGTTCGCAACGATCTCGGCGACGACCTTGCCGGTCGCGAGGTCGGTCACGACGGTGCCGAGCGGCATGCGCAGGATACCCGGCTCGCCGTCCTTGCCATGACAGTCGGAGCCAAGACCGTGCTGACCCCGCTCGCCCTTCCAGTGCGGCTGGTACTTGTAGGCTATCAGATTATTCGTGTCGTGGTCGCCGAGCAGGACGACGTCGCCCCCTCGACCACCATCGCCGCCGTTGGGTCCGCCCCACGGCTCGTATTTTTCCCGGCGGAAACCGATGCAGCCCCGGCCGCCGTCGCCCGCCTGGGCCTTGATTACGCATTCATCGACAAACATGAGTGGCCATCATGCACATGGAAATCGGTTTGCCAAGGGGCGTCCCGCGGCATTTGCAACCGACCCGGCGGGTGGGAGTTTTTCATTGTAGCCAATGTTACGCTTGAGCGTCGTGATGGCCGGACCCCCGATGACCCTGCCCCGTCGCCCCACTCAACGCCGCACCAAGTTCGTGACGCTGCTGGTCGCCGGGGTGGTGCTGGCCGCGGCCGGGTACGCCCAATTCGGCGGTTTCGGCTTTGGCGGCGGACGCGGCCGCCGGGGCGGTGCCGGCGAAATTCAAGTGGGCAACGACGTAAAGAGCATCCGCGATGTTCCCGGCCGCACCGTCGACGTCCCCATGTGGAAGAATCCGGTCGGATTCGAAAAGGACGTTTTCACCATGGCCCGGCTGCGTTTCACCAGCTATCCGGGCGCCGGCGGCCACGGCGGCTGGACCACCGACTTTCCCGATGCGGACCTGAATCTCTCCTTCCGGCTCCAGCAGATGACCTCCCTGAAGGTGAGCCCCGATGGCCGCATCGTCCGGCTGACCGACCCGGACCTCGGCGATTACCCCTTCCTCTTCACCGCCGCGCCCAATTCCCTCGGGCTCAATGCCACCGAGGTCGTGGCCCTCCGCAAATACCTGCAGAACGGCGGCTGCATGATCTTCACCGATTTCTGGGGTGAGCAGGAACTCGCGAACATGCAGTACACGTTCCGCGAAGTCCTCCCCAACCTGAAGTTCATCGATCTGCCACTCGACCACCCCCTCTACCGCGCGGTCTTCCCGATCGAGGACAAAGGCCAGGTACCGCAGAGCGACCAAGGCATCGCCTTGGAATTCAACCCCAATGGCATCACCTACGAGACCAACGGCCATGTGGGCGACACCAAGACCGTGCACCATTGGGCCATGTTCGACGAAAAGGGCCGCCTGCTGGTGCTCGCCGTCCACAACTCGGACCACAGCGACGGCTGGGAGCGCGAAGGCGAGAGCGACTACTACTTCCACCGCTTTTCCGAGAAGATCGCCTACCCCCTCGCGATCAACGCCCTGGTCTACATGATGACCCATTGAGGGGTCGTGGCCGGGAAACCGCCTTGCCGCAGGGTGCGTCACTCCGTGACCGCCGAGTCATCCTGCAATCCCGGCGGTGAAGGAAGTCGCCGCCCTACCGGCGCAATGCCCGGTTTTGACAGCCGGGGTTCGTACCCCATGGTGTCCCTGCGGCCGACTCCGAATACCATGACTCCTGAACCCAAACCCGGCGACCCCAAGGCCGGCCACCTCAAGCCGGCAATCACGACCGGCGACATTCCCAACGAGGCCGCGCCGGACGATCCTTCGAAGCTGACCCCCGAGCAGCAGATGGAGAAATACGAGGAAGAGTTGCGCCACAGCGACTGGGGTCACCAGCCCTGCTGACCGGACCATGACTGATCAACGCGCCAAGGACCCGCTGCACGGGGTCACCCTGGAAACCATCCTCAACGAACTGGTCGCACGGCTGGGCTGGGAGGAACTGGGCCACCGGATCGAGATCCGCTGCTTCCTCTACGACCCGAGCGTGAAATCGAGCCTCGTGTTCCTGCGCCGCACCCCGTGGGCGCGGGCCAAGGTCGAGGAGATCTACCGCCGCGAGGTGGCCGGCGCATGAGCCGGGAAATGTGCTACCGCTGCTTCTGGCCACGCCCGCTCTGCTGGTGCAGCTCGATCCAGCCCATGCCGACCCGCACGCGGTTCCTGGTGCTGATGCACCCGAAGGAATTCAAGGAGGAGAAGGCCGGGACCGGGCGGCTGACCCATCTCTGCCTGCCGGACAGCGAGATCCAGGTCGGCCGGAGCTTCGACACGCATGAGGCCGTATGCGGCATCCTCGCCGACCCGCAGTACGCGCCGTTCCTGCTCTATCCGGGCACGGAGGCCATTGACCTGACGGATCGGTCGGATCCAAACGATCGGGCCGACCTTAATCATTTCCCGGCCCTCGCGCCGGTGTTGCGCGGGGAAAAGCGCCTGCTGGTGATCATTCTCGACGCCACCTGGAGCGCCGCGCGCAAGATGCTCCGGCTCAGCCCGAGCCTGCAGCGCCTGCCGCGCCTCATGTTCCACCCGACGGCACCGAGCAAGTTTGTGATCAAGCAGCAGCCGCAGCCGGGCTGCCTGTCGACGCTCGAGGCCGTGCACGAACTGCTGCACGCGCTCACCCGCGCCGGGCTGGATCGCTATCCCCTGCCCGACCAGTTGCCAGGACTCTTCGAACGGATGCAGGCGCACCAGATCCGCTGCGCCCGCGACCCGTCACTGCCCGGCTACCGGAAGAAACCCTACGGCGATCCGGCCCAGCGCCGCCCGTCGTCCGGCGAAAGCCGCCGGCGGCGGAATTACCTGAAGCTGCCGGAGCCGGCGTAAGATAGAGATTTACCGGAAGGATGGATTTGCCCCGCCGGGATCGGATCTTTTGCCACAGAGGCACAGCGAGCACAGAGCCCAAGCCTCGTTGTTTTGGTTCGGCTCCCGGGCCCAGATCATCCGACCTCTGTGAGCTCGGTGCCTCTGTGGCAAAAAACGACTTGGAATGATCGCGGCTGACTCACCGAGTCAGCCCTGCTGGCCTCCGCCGCCCCGATCAAGGCAGCCAGGGAAACTTGCGGGCGTCGGGCCGGCGTTTCTCGCGCTGGGCGCCGTGGAATTCCTTCGCCTCCTCGCTCATGTAATAGAGCAGCGTGGCATTGCCGGCGAGTTCCTGCAGGCCGGACTGCCCGTCGGTGTCGGCGTTGAACGCGCTCTTCAGACAACGAATGGCCAGCGGGCTGTGATTCATGATCTCCTGCGCCCACTTCACGCCCTCGGCCTCGAGTTCCGCGACGGGCACCACGGTGTTGACGAGCCCCATCTCAAGCGCCTGCTTCGCGTCGTACTGGCGGCAGAGGTACCAGATCTCGCGGGCCTTCTTTTGGCCGACAATCCGCGCGAGATAGCTCGCCCCGAAACCGCCGTCAAAGCTGCCCATGCGCGGGCCGACCTGCCCGAAGATCCCGTTGTCGGCCGCGATCGTGAGGTCGCAAACGAGATGCAGCACATGGCCGCCGCCGATGGCGTAGCCGGCCACGAGCGCGATCACGACCTTGGGCATGGAGCGGATGAGCTTCTGCAGGTCGAGGACGTTGAGCCGGGGGACGCCGTCGCCGCCGACATACCCCGCGCCGCCGCGCACGCTCTGGTCGCCGCCCGAACAGAAGGCGTACTTGCCGTCCTTGTGGGGGCCGGCGCCGGTGAGGAGCACGACGCCGACCGACGCGTCCTCGCGGGCGTCGGTGAAGGCGGCGATCATCTGCGTCACCGTCTCCGGCCGGAAGGCATTGCGCTTCTCCGGGCGGTTGATCGTGACCCGGGCGATGCCGTCGGCCTTGTGGTAGAGGATGTCGGAATAGTTTCCGGCCTTTTTCCAGCGGAGCTTCATAGGGCCGCAAATTAGGGCCGGCGGCCCGCTTGTCGAGCGGCGGGCACCGCAAGCCGAATCTTCCAAGGGTCGGAAACTGCTTGGACTAAGGGTGCGGTTCGGGAGAATCCCACTTCGTCCATGACCAGTCCCCTCCCCATCAAGCTGCCGGCCAAGGCTCAGGCGGCGCTCGCCGTCGGGGCACTGGGGGTCGTTTTCGGCGACATCGGCACCAGCCCGCTCTACACCATGCGGGAATGCATGGCCCACCTGCCGGCCGGGGACCGGGCGGAGGGCGTGCTGGGGATCCTTTCCCTGATCTTTTGGGCCTTGGTGATGGTGGTGAGCGTGAAGTACCTCTGGTTCGTGATGCGGGCCGACAATCATGGCGAAGGCGGTATTTTCGCCCTGCTCGCGCTGATCCAATCCAACCGGGACGCGACGGAACCGGGCGCCAAGCGCAAGGGGCTCGGGCCGGCCGTGGTCATGACCATCATCGGCGCCGCGCTGCTGTTTGGCGACGGGATCATCACGCCCGCCATCTCGGTCCTCGGCGCGGCCGAGGGTTTCCATTCGATCAGCCCGGTATTCGACCCGTATGTGCCATGGATGGCCGTGATCATCCTCGCGGGTTTGTTCTGGATGCAAAGCCGCGGCACGAAGCAGCTCGGCCGGATGTTCGGCCCGGTCATGCTCCTCTGGTTTGCCGCGCTCGGCCTGCTCGGGGCCTGGCAACTTCTTCAGAATCCCGGGGTGCTGGCCGCACTGAATCCCGTTCACGCCCTCCGGCTGCTGGAGCATCCGCCGCGGGCGGTGGCCACCCTCCTCGGCTCCATCGTACTCGCCGTCACCGGCGCCGAGGCCCTTTACGCCGACATGGGGCATTTCGGCCGGCGTTACATTGCCATCGCCTGGTACGGCGCGGCCTTCCCCGGGTTGGTGTTGAATTACTTCGGCCAGGGCGCGTACCTGCTTGAACATCCCGGCACGACGGAGAATCCCTTTTTTGCCCTGGCCCCGGAGGGCCTCTCGCGGGCCGTCCTGACCGGACTCTCCATCTTCGCCGCGGTGATCGCCAGCCAGGCCCTGATCTCAGGCGCGTTTTCGCTGGCCCGTCAGGCGGTGCAGCTTGGTTTCCTGCCCCGGCTCAAAATCCAGCACACCAACGCCGAACAATCCGGCCAGATCTACGTGCCCGTCGTCAATGCCCTGCTGGCGATCGGCTGCATCCTGACCGTGGCCGGCTTTGGCTCGAGCGAACGGTTGGCCTCGGCCTACGGCATCGCGGTGACCGGAACCATGGCGATCACCACCTTCGCTTTTTACCTCGTCGCCCGCCGGCGCTGGGCCTGGTCCCTGCCGGTGGCGCTGGCCGTCTGCGCCGTGTTCCTGGTCATGGACCTCGTCTTCTTCGGCTCCACCATCCGCAAGCTGCACGACGGCGGCTGGTTCCCCCTCGCGATCGGCGCGGTCGTCCTCGCCATCATGCACACGTGGAAGATCGGCCGCACCGAGATCTTCCGCCGCGTGTACGGCAACAATGTCACGGAATCCGAGCTGACCGAGATCGCCCGCAGCAAATATATCGTCCGGGTCAGTGGCGGCGCGGTCTTCATGGCCGGCGCCCCGCATGGCACGCCCATCGCCCTGCTGCATCATGTGAAGTCCAATCGCTGCCTGCACCAAACCGTCGTGCTGCTCAGCATCGTGACCGAGGAGATCCCGACGGTGGCGGACCAGCAGCGCCTGAGCCTCCGCGAGATCGGGGAAGGCGTCTGGCGCGCCGTCGGACATTACGGCTACATGCAGTCCCCCGACGTCGGGTCGCTGATGCAGACCATCAAGGAGCAGGGCGTGCCGATCAACTGGCGCGCCGCGACGTATTTCTTCAACCGCGAGATGATCATCGGCGGCGGAGACTCCTCCATGTGGGAATGGCAGAAGCGCCTCTACGGTGTGCTCAGCCGCAACGCCTCCTCCGCGAAGGACTATTACCAGATTCCGCCGACCCAGATCATCGAGCTCGGCCTGCCGATCCACCTGTAGAAAAGGCATCGGGCAACGTTTAACGCTTAACGTTTAACGCTCACGTTTCAGGTCGAAGGAGCACTCAGCCCGCTCACCCCCTAAGCGTTAAAAGTTAAGCGTTCAGAGTTTGATCGGGGTGCCTCACCCCCAGCACAGTCCCGCCGCCAACAACACGGCATAGGCCGCGAGCAGCTTCCCGGTGTCGCCCAGCAGCGCGATCAACTCCGGCGCGGCGGCCACCGGCTGGAGCCGGCGGAAATGGCTGCCGCCCATCGGGACCAGCAGGCACGGCAGCAGCAGCGGAAGCGAATGATCGCGGGCATACAGCCAGACCGGGACCAACAGCGCGATCAGCAGCGAACCGGCAAACTGCGCGCGGGCGAAGCCGCGGCCAAAACGCACCACGAGTGTCCGCTTGCCCGCCCGGGTGTCGCCGTCCACATCGCGATAATTGTTCACGACGAGAATATTCGCCGCGAGCAGTCCGACCGGCACCGCCACAAGAAAGGCATCGGGCGACACCGCCCCCGCCTGCACGGCATGGGTGGTGACCACGGCGACGAGCCCGAAGAAAAGGAACACAAACAAGTCGCCGAGCCCGTGGTAGCCGAGCGGCCAGGGTCCGCCGGTGTAGGCGAGGCCGCAGACCACGCTCGCCACGCCGATGGCAAGCAGCGGCGGGCCGCCCCACGGCAGCAGCCCCAGTCCCAGCAGGAAGGCCGCCGCAAAGACTCCCAGCATCGCCCGGCGCATGACCGCCGGCGCCACCAGGCCCGCCGCCACCACCCGCCGGGGCCCGAGCCGGGTCGGGCCGTCCGCACCCTTGCGGAAATCAAAGTAGTCGTTGGCGAAGTTGGTCCCGATCTGGATCAGGAGCGCAAAACCCAGACACAGTCCGGCCACCATGGGCTGGAAGGCGTGATCGCGCGCCGCCAGCGCCGACCCGACGAGGACCGGCGCCACCGCCGCCGGCAGCGTACGCACCCGGATCGCGGAGAACCACACCCGCCCACGGCTCTCCGCGGCGCTCACGCCCGGGTCCCTCCGGACCGGTGCGCGGCCATCGTTTGGATTTTAAGAGCCACGGGGTGGCCAAGTCTGGGAGGTTGCCGCACCTCCCGAAAACAAACGTCGGGCGACCCGAGTCAAAGCCGTAACCTTCCTCACGCCGCCGTTACCATTTCGCGGCGCCGTCGTCCGGGCGAAACTTGACCCACCCAGATGCCTGAAACATCCCTCTTTTCCGGAACGTCCGGCCTTGTCCCCCACCCGCCCTCCGCATGAAACCGAAGCTGCCGACCCTATGCGCTGTCACCGCGCTTGGCCTCGTCGTGACGGCATGCGGCACGCTCGGGAAGCACTACGGCGAAGAAACCGATGACGCCCCGCCCTCGAGGACCGAGAAGATCGTCACCACGGCCAACATCCTCGTGGATTCATTTCCGTCCGGCGCCATCATCAAAATGAACGGGATCAAGATCGGAACGGGCCCCGTCTTTGCCCGGCCGGAGATCGATGAGGGAGGTTCGCTGGTGATGGACACCGTGATCACTGCGGACTACACCACCTTTGCCCAGACCCGGAACTCCACGGAGATCGTGAATGCGCGCTACGGCAGCGGCGACGCGCCGCCCCGGCGGCTGACGCTGGCCCGCACCGTCGATGGCGGCGTGATTTCACTCGGCGGACCGACGCCAGGGCTCTGAAGCCGGTTCTGGCGTCAGCGGATCGCAAAGCCGCTGAACTGCGCCGCGCGCGGCGCGGCATTGCGCTCGGTCTTGCGGATGTGGCCGTGCATGCGCTCCTCCACCGCGGTCACGAAGCGGTCCACCGCGGCCCTGTCACCCTCGACCTCAAGCTGCACGCGGCCATCGGGGAGATTGGCCACCCAGCCGGCCACCTCGAATTCCCGCGAGACTTGGAGCGCGGCATAGCGGAATCCCACCCCCTGCACGCGGCCGGTGAAATGGACAGTTTCGAAATGGATCTCGGGCATGAAGAGCAGGTTGGCGCGACGCCTGCTTTCCTTGCGCCGTGAGCCTGCGGCGCGCAACGGAAAACACCCTCGGATTTTTATTTGCCTTCGCCCCGGTCGCGCCCTCATTTCAGACCAACGAATGAAAGACTTCGACGCTGACGGTGCACCGGATGGCGATTGGGAAGAACGCGACGAGCTGGCCTGGACCGAGTTCGACTGGGAGAAGTATCTCCGCCAGCAGGATGCGGCCATCGCCAAGTACCTGGAACACTACGAGGGCTTGGAGGCCAATTCCGACCGGATCGACGAGGCCGCCCGCCTGATGGGCTGGGAGGAAGGCGACTGGAGCAGCGAGAGCCTGGAGGACGTCGACTTGGACAACCTGCCCGACGATGGGGACGATCTTGAGCCCTACTCCGTCCACCGCAACCCGGTCTACGTGGCCACCAAGGCGATCTTCAGCGGACTCTGGCGCCGGATCGGCAACTTTCCGCAGATTCCCGACCCGGCCGTTTCCAAGGCGGTCATCGCGCTCGCCTCGACCTGCCACCACTGCGAGGACGCCGCCTCAATGGCGATCCATGCCCTCGACCTCGGCGATTACTCGATGGCCGTGAGCCTTTTCAAGCGTGCCCTGCGCGGACTGAATTCGGCCCTGTCGGTCGTCGCGACCCTCGAAGGCTCGCCGGCGGCGGGCTGCCAGGAATTCGCGGCGGCGGCCCGGCTGCGGCTCTTCGACCTGCGCGAAATCTGCCTGCGCGTGATGGAGGAGTGCCGCCAGGAGTCGACCCGCCCCCTCGAGGACGAGGGTTGATTTGGGCGGTGATAACACTGGCGGGGCTGGAACGCATTCCAGCCCGAGCCTAATAGTATTGGCCGTCATTGCTCTGCCTTGGCCTGCGGTCGATACAATGGCGCTTCAGGAAAGTCTTGGCCGACGTTTCAGAAGCGAATCCCAAGTAACAGACCAACCGCCACGGTTTGAATGCCCGGGTGCAGACCGACTGCCCGGCATTGGGGGCATTGAGCCGATGGCGCAGATTGGATGGCTCGCCGACGTAACGACGATCTCGGGTCTGGACGCTTGGGATCAGGGAGACGCAATGCATCAGCTGAAGAACGGTGAAAAGCATCCCGATCTTTCAACAAATCGGACCATTATCCGTTTTCGGGGCGAAATACGGGATTTCAGCCCGAACTTAATCCGGGACGGAAGCGGCCTGTTGGCAATAGCTGGGATCTTCCAATAACCGGGCGAAATGCCGGCCTTCGCAGACTACGGCCGGCAGTCTCCGTCCTCGCCCTCGCTGGCGCAGCCAGTCGTAGGCTCGGCGGAGACTGGCGGAGAGAGGGGGATTCGAACCCCCGGTACGGTTTAACCCGTACACCGGTTTAGCAAACCAGCGCTTTAGGCCACTCAGCCATCTCTCCTTCAGTTACTTAGGTAATTAGGCTGGTCCGAAAACCGCGCCCATTGCCAGATTGTTGACAGAATACGAAACATTGCGAACATCGGCGCATGAGAACTGCAACGCCGAGGGTCGTTCCATATCGTGGTTCTGAAACATCGAGGTTCGTTGTGGAGGGTCTAAGAGTGGCTGGCAAGCGCGTCCGTAAATTTTTCCAGACGAGGCGCGCAGCCGAAGCCTGGCTGCGCAAAATCGTCTCGCGCATCAAGAAGGAGGGAGAGGGCGCCGTCCACATGCCCGAGCAGTTGCGCGTAGAGGCCACAAAGTGCGCCGCCCTGCTCACGCCCTACGGCCGGTCCATCACCGAGGCCACAACCCACTTCCTTGCCCATCTGGCGGCCGTAGAACGGACCTGTACGGTGGCGGAGATGATCCCGCAGTTACTTGCGGCGAAGACCCAGGACGGAGCCTCTGCGCCCTATCTGGCGGACCTGAGGCAAAGGCTTGGCCAATTCTCGGACCAGTTCGGGACTCGAAAGGCTGCTGAAGTCACGTCGCAGGAACTCGACGACTGGCTCCGCGCGTTGGGCGGAGCGCCGCAGTCTCGGAATAATCACCGCACCGTGCTCAGCGCTCTCTTCGCCTACGGAGTAGGCCGCAACTACTGCCGGGAAAACCCGGTGACCAAAACAGCCAAAGCGAAGGTTGTTCGCGGCGAGCCCGGGATCTTTACCCCGGACCAGATGCGAAAGCTGCTCGATAAGGCGCCGGCGCGCTTCCTGCCCTTTGTCGCAATCGGAGGATTTGCGGGACTCCGGACCGCGGAGATCGAACGGCTGGACTGGTCGGCGGTGGATCTCCCCGGCCGGCTGATCGAGGTTTCGGCGAAGAACGCCAAGACAGCCCAGCGCCGACTTGTGGTCGTGTCCGAAAACCTCGCGGCATTGCTAGCGCCACTCGCTAAGAAGTCCGGGCCGGTGGCGGACGTTGGATCACTGCGGATCGACCGGGCCGCAACATTGAAGGACGCCGAGGTGAAGGATTGGCCGGA
>CAIYFD010000070.1 GCA_903925425.1 uncultured Opitutia bacterium
CCAGCGTGCGTTTGCAGCTGGCCCTTTCCCTCGGCGAAGCGAAGACGCCGGCTGCCGACGCTGTGCTGCGCCAGCTGGTCCTGGCCAACCCGACCCAGCCGTACTTGGCTGACGCGGTTATCCGCAGCCTCGCCGGCCGTGACGAACAATTCGTGCTCGCGCTGATCGCGGAGACGAGGAATGCGGCGATGCCGCCCTCAGCCTTTGTCCTTCAAGCGTCCGGCGCGGTCCTGCGCTCGAACGACGCGCCCCGCATCGATACACTCTTGGAAAGCACCCTGGCTGACAATGCCCCCGCTTGGGCGCGCACGACAGTGCTCGACAGTCTCCAAACCCTCGTGGGCGGCGCCGCTGGTGGCGGGCGAGCAGGAGCTGGTGGCGGGCGGGCGGGTGGCGGGGCTGTTGCCACGCCCGGTGCACCGGCGCCTGCGCCTGCTCCGGCTGCTGCTGTCACCGCGGTCCCGGCCGCCGCGGCCCGTGGACCCAACCCCGAGGATGGTGCGGCTGCTCCCGCCGCCGCGCCGCGCGGTGCCGGTCGCGCTGGTGGTGGTGGTCGCGGTGGCGCGGCCGGTGCGACGACTTTGCCCGCTGAGCCCAAGGCACTCACGGCGCTTGCCGGCCGGAACAGCGGTCCGGACTCCGCCCGTGCGGTCACCCTGCTTCAGGGCTTGAGGTGGACGGGGAAACCCGGACTCGAGGTCGCCGCGGTGATTCCTTTGACGACCACGGAGCAGGCGCTGTTCGACAAGGGCAAGGTCCAGTTCGACACCCTCTGCGCCACGTGCCACCAGCCGAACGCCCAAGGGCTCGCCGGCATCGCCCCCTCGCTCGTGAATTCCAGCGTATTGCTGGGCGACGATCGCGTTGTCTCGCGAATCGTGCTGGCCGGAAAATCCGATCCAACCACACCGCCCCCCATCCAAATTCTCACGATGCCGGCGATGCGGACGCTCCTGAATGACGAGGCGATCGCGGCTGCCCTGACTTATCTCCGGCGCTCGTTCGGCCATACGGGGAACCCGCTGGCGCCGGCGACCGTCGCGGAGGCGCGGATCGCCGTCGCCGACAAACAGGATAATTTCAACAATGCCTCGGTCGACCAGCTCGTCCGGCAGCTCGCCGCCCAGCCGCGGCCGGCCACGCGCGGCGCCACTCCCTGACGTTGGCAGCGCTCTCCCGCAAGCACTCGGAAACTCAGCCAATAAAACCCGGACGGCGGCTGGCGTATGCGCTCAGCTTGCTGGGCGCCACCCTGGTGGCCGGGACTTTTTTGGTACTGGGGAACTCACGCGAGATGAGCCCACCGTCCAGCGTGGCCGCAGGCTTGCACGATCCGGCGGCGCCCACGGCCCCAGATGCCATCGTTGCGCCCGAGAAGGGGGCCGACGGATATTGGAAAATCGGCTTCAACTATCTTGCCGACTACGATTATCAGACGCCCGGCGCCACGTCCTTCGAACCCGTGAAACCAGTTCCCGGCAGAATGGACGGGATTCCAGCAGATATCCGCGCCCTGGACGGACGTCCCGTCCGTCTGGAAGGCTACATGATGCCGCTGGCCATGGAAAAGGATGGTTCCGTGAAAGAGTTTCTCATTATGCGGAGCGTCCTTACCTGCTGCTATGGGGCGACTCCCTCCCCCACGGAATGGGTCGTGGTCATGCCGGGACCCAAATCCGCCAAAGTGAAGCCGACGATGGACGTGCCCCTGATCTTTGTCGGCACGTTGCACGTCGGGGAACTCTATCGGGACAGCTCCTTCGCTGGGATCTACGAACTCGATCTCGATCGGGTGAAAAACCCATGACCCTCCTTTCTGTTTTGCCTTAACCCAAACCACCCAAAACCACCCATCATGAATCCCCAAACACGACGCGAATTCTCCAAGCTGGCGCTGCTCGCTTTGCCGGCCGCTGGCTTGCTCGGCAGCTTTTCCTCTTTGCGCGGCGCTGCGAGTAACGCTGCCCCCACCCCAGGAGCCCCCGGCGCCAAGCCGAACTCCAAGGTCAACGGCGTCACGATCGGCATGAACGCCCCGTACAACTACGGCAATCTGGCGACGACCGGCCCGGAAATCCTCGCCCGCACGCTTGAGGTCAACGTAAGCGCACTGGAACTCCGCTCCGGATCGATCGAGGCTTTCATGGGGGCCCCAGGCGGTGGTGGTCGCGGCGGTGGCGGCGCCCGCGGCGGCATTGCCGGCGCAACCGCCCAGCAAAATGCGGCGGTGGCGGCCGCCACGGCAAACCTGGCCACGCTGCAAACCTCCCTGACGGCGGCGCAGACCGATCTGGCCGCAGCCAGCCTGCGTTTACCGAGGAATTCGCCCGAAATCGCGGCCAAGGCCAAAGCGTTGGGTGATGCCGAGCTGCTCCTCGCCCAAGGCCGCGCCGATGCCA
>CAIYFD010000071.1 GCA_903925425.1 uncultured Opitutia bacterium
GATCCCCAATCCCGGCTGAGGCACCGCCTCAGCCCTACCCGGGATCATCAGCTGAAAACGATTCGCGCCCCCCCCGCCTTTCCGTCCGTTTTCGGCCCCCAAAAATCCAGCCTTCACCTAAACGTAACGTGGGCCGCTTGACCGTTTGCCCGCCCGGCGGCGTCCTCATTCAATCCGGATGGAGCCCACCGCCACCACTTCCAACTCCTTCACTCAGGGAGTACTCACGACGCGCCGCCGCTTCCGCTTCCTCGGGCTCACGGCCGAGGACCTGATCCGGGTCTTCTTCGGCGGCAATGCCGCCGTCGCGATCATCGTCCTGACGCTCATCACCACCTTCCTCCTCCGCGAGGGGATCGGCTTCTTCGGCCAGAACCAGGAAAACCTGCAAATCCACCGCCGGGCCGGTCTGGAATACGTCGATTTCATCCGCGGCCAGATGGACGGGCATACCGCGCTCACCCGCGAACTTTCCGCGCTGCGCCTCAAGCAGCTGCAGGCCGCGCTGGCCGCCGGCCAGACGCCCGCGGCCGCCAACGCCGGACTCAAGGATTTCGACACCTTCTCGGACAAATTCAGCGATGCGGTGGTCCCGCTGCGGCGCCTCGTCTCGGAACTGACGTCCGGCCCCGACGGCGACGCCGGCGTCACCGCCATCAAGACCAAGTTCCTCGTCGCCGCCGACAAGCGCGTCGAGCGGCAGCAGCTCTTGGACGCCGGCAAACCGGAGGAGGCCCTCAAGGTGAAGATTGAGGCGGTCGATTTCGCGCAGGAGTTGCGCCCCGTGCTCGATAGCCGGCCCGCCCATGCGGACGCCAGCCGCGAGCTGGCCGCGGCCCTGAGCGCGCTCGCGGCCGCGCCTCCGGCCGGAGACTTTGCGCAGTTCCAGACCGACGTCGGGGTCTACCTCGCCACCTTTCCCGCCGTCGCCCAGAATCTCGCGGACTGGGACTACACCAAGCCGGTGCCCTTCAGCCGGAGCTTCACGACTTTCCTGTTCGGGCGCGACTGGCTGACCGCCAGCCAGTGGCAGGACTGGTACGGCATTCTCCCCCTTTTCATCGGCTCGCTCATGGTCTCGCTCGTCGCGCTGATCCTCGCCGTGCCGCTCGGCGTGGGCGCGGCGATCTACATCAACCAAGTCGCCACGGCCCGCGAGCAGCGGTGGGTCAAGCCCGCGATCGAGTTCATCTCGGCCATCCCCTCCGTGGTGCTCGGGTTCTTCGGCATCGCGATCCTGGGCGAGCTCCTCCGGCGGCTTTCAGGCGTCACCTGGCTGGCGTGGGTGCCCGGTTTCCCCTTCAGCGAGCGACTCAACATCCTCACCGCCGGCTGCCTGCTCGCGCTGATCTCGGTGCCAACGATCTTCACGCTCTCCGAGGACGCCCTCAACAACGTGCCCCGCGCCTTCCGGGAGGCCTCGTTCGCCCTCGGGGCCAACCGGCTCCAGACCATCCTGCGCATCACGGTGCCGGCCGCGCTCTCCGGCATCATCTCGGCGGTCCTGCTCGGGTTCGGCCGCGTGATTGGCGAGACCATGATCGTGCTCCTCTGCGCAGGCAACCGCATCGCCATCCCGGACTTCACGGCGGGCCTCGGGGTCGTCACCCAGCCCACGCACACCATGACCGGCATCATCGCGCAGGAGATGGGCGAGGTGGCCGTCGGCAGCATCCACTACCGCGCGCTGTTCGTGATCGGCCTCATGCTCTTCCTGCTCTCGCTGCTCATCAACTACGGCGCCCAGGTTATCGTGCGCCGTTACCGCATTTCCATCGGCTGATCCATGGACCCCGCCCACCGCTTCCGCACCACCGCCTCCTCCGCCGCCCGGCGGGAGGCCGCCGCGTTCTGGCTGTTCCGCGCGGCGACCTACCTCGTGGTGGGCTGCGGCGCCGCGGTGTTCCTCACCATCTTCCTCCGGGGCGCCGGCACGGTGCTGCAAAAGGAGCCGCCATTCATCAACACCGCGTTTTTCACCGAGGCGCCCGAGACGCTCTACGTCTTCGATTTCGAGGGGGCGCACCGGCAGATGGGCTTCCGCGAATACCAGGTCTTCAAGGCCGCCCACCCCAACGCGACGCTCTCCCCGGAAACCTACATCTACTCGGCCGGCGGCATCTTCCCGGCCATCGTGGGCACGGTGCTCCTCGTCGTCGGGTCGATGACCATCGCCCTTTTCCTCGGCGTCTCCGCCGCGATCTACCTCAACGAGTACGCCCGCGACGGGAAGTTCATCCGCTTCGTCCGGCTCTCGATCATGAACCTCGCGGGCGTGCCCTCGATCGTCTTCGGCCTCTTCGGCGCCAGCATGTTTGTCGTGGGGTTCAAGGTGTTCGGCGTGCAGTTCTTCGGCTGGAACACCTCGCTGCTCGCCGGCTGGTTCACCCTGGCCTTCATGGTCCTCCCGGTGATCATCACCGCCAGCGAGGAGTCGCTCAAGGCCGTGCCCAAGGGCTTCCGCGAGGGCTCGCTCGCCCTCGGCGCCACCCAGTGGCAGACGATCCGCAAGAATGTGCTGCCCTACGCGCTGCCGGGCATCCTGACCTCCTCGATCCTCGGCATCGCCCGCGTCGCCGGCGAAACCGCGCCGATCATGTTCACCGCCGCCTATGTCGTGCGCGACAAGCTCCCCTGGCAGGTCGAGAAACTTTCCGAGTTCGTCTTCCAGGGCGTGATGGCCCTGCCCTACCACATCTACGTCGTCAGCTCGAAGATCCCGCAGAACGAGTACACCGCGCGGGTGCAGTACGGCACGGCCTTCGTTTTCCTCTTGCTCGTTGCCGTCATCGCCGCGGCCTCGATCATCCTTCGCAACCGTCTCCGCAATCGTTACAAATGGTAACCATGTCCCCTCCCCCCCTTCCCAAGGTTTCGGCGCCCACGGCCCCCGCCCCCGAGGTCGCGGCGACCTCCGCCGTACCCGGCGCCGGCCGGGAAATCCTGATCGACATCGACCGGGTCGATTTCTGCTACGGCACGAACCAGACCCTGCACGGCGTCTCGCTCCAGCTCGAGGCCAACAAGGTCACCGCATTCATCGGGCCCTCCGGCTGCGGCAAGTCCACCCTGCTGCGCTGCCTCAACCGCATGAACGACCTGATCGACGGCGCGCGCGTGACCGCCGGGGCGATCCGCATCCACGGCGTGGACATCCACCGGCCCGACGTTGACGTGATCGAGCTCCGCAAGCGCGTCGGCATGGTCTTCCAGAAGTCCAATCCCTTCCCCAAGTCCATCTACGAAAACATCACCTACGGGCTCCGGCTGCAGGGGAAACAGGACAAGACCCGGCTCGACGAGATCGTCGAGCGCTCGCTCCGCGGCGCCGCGCTCTGGGACGAGGTCAAGGACCGCCTCCACGCCAGCGGCCTCGGCCTCTCCGGCGGCCAGCAACAGCGCCTCTGCATCGCCCGCGCCATCGCGGTCGAGCCCGAGATCATCCTGATGGACGAGCCCTGCTCGGCGCTCGATCCGATCGCGACCACCAAGGTCGAGGAGCTCATCCACGAGTTGCGCACCAAGTACACCATCGTGATCGTGACGCACAACATGCAGCAGGCGGCCCGCTGCTCCGACCGCACCGCCTTCTTCTACCTCGGCCGCCTGGTCGAGTACGCCGACACCCGCACCATCTTCATGAACCCCGCCAACCCGCAGACCGAGGCCTACGTCTCCGGCCGGTTCGGCTGAAACCCTCCGCCATGACCGACGAATCCGTTCCCGCCCCCCTCACCATCCGCCGCTTCTCCGACGCGGAACTCGAGACCCTGCGCATGCACCTCATGCGCATGGGCCTGATCGCCATCGGCCAGGTCCGCTTCGCCATGAAGTCACTCGTGGACAACGATGCAGCCCTCGCCCGGAAAGTCATTGCGGACGATGACGAACTCGACGACCTCGAGGTCCAGATCGACGACGAAGCGATCAGCTACATCAGCCTGCGCGGGCCCGTGGCGGGCGACCTTCGCCTCCTGATCGTGGGCATGAAGGCCAGCCACGACCTCGAGCGCGTCGGCGACGAGGCCACGAGCATCGCCAAGCGCATGCTCCGCATCTCCACCGAGCCACCGCTCAAGCCCTACATCGACCTCCCCCGCATGGCCGTGATCGCGACCGAGATGCTGCAGGAGGCCCTCGACTGTTTCCACAGCGGCGACACCGCCAAGGCCATCGCGGTCTGCAAGCGCGACCACGAGGTCGACCAGCTCAACAAGCAGCTCTACCGCGAGCTCGCCGGGTTCATGGTGGAGAACCCCGCCAACATCAGCCGGGCCCTCGAGCTGATGTTCATCTCCAAGTCCATCGAGCGCATCGCCGACCACGCCACGAACATCGCCGAGGAGATGATCTTCCTCGCCCACGGCAAGGACGTCCGGCACCGGCCCGAGCTCAAGTGAGCGCAGCCGGCGCTCACTTCAGAATCTGAAATATGAAATCTGAAATTCCAGAACCGGCATCGGTTTGATTTCGACTTTCAGATTTTAATTTAGCCAAGCCCCGAACCCGCCCGCATAAAAATCAACCTCTTTAACTAGGACACGGAAGCCGAGTGGTACGCCGCGGGCAGCACACTGTTCCGCGAGGGCAGCGAGAAGCGCGACATGCTGGTCGTGCTGGCCGGCTCCATCGAGCTCGTGGTCCGCGGCCGGATGGTGGAAACCGTCGAGGCCGGCGGGATCTTGGGCGAGGTGGCTCTGGTGGAAAACCGTCCGCGGATCGCGACCGCGTTCGTGAAGGCCGACGCCAAAATCGTGCGCATCGACGAGCGGCGCTTCCTTTTCCTAGTCCAGCAGAATCCGTTTTTCTCGCTGCAGGTCATGGGCGTAATTGCCGAACGGCTCCGCCGGATAGACGAGCGCCTCTGACCGCGGGCGGCGACCTGCCGCCGGGAGCTTGATCGCGCCATTCGCGCCGCCCAAAGCGATCCCATGCAACGGCCGCGAGACGGAACCGTGAATTCATCGTGACAGGGCCGCATTGCCTTTGCGGCGGGTCGCGCGGGCCGCGCAGTCTGCGCGCACTCGCGCATGACGACCTCTGAATTCTCCTCCGCCCTCACCCTCCTGACACGGTTCGGCTGGAAACCGCGGCCCGGGACCCTCCGCCCCAGTCTCCGGCCGCCGCCCGGTCCCTTTGTTCCCCGAACACGCACCGCCCAAAAAGCCCTGCTGGACTCGGGCCGGGCCCTGCCCTCCCAGCTCGCGAACATCCGCCGCGATTTCAGCTTCGGGTCCCGGCCCACCATCGTGCTCGCCGGCTTTGTCCCCGATGCCGCGGATCAGGTGCTGCTGCTCCGCCACGAACTCACCCGCCATGGCTGCGTGTACTACGTCCACTATTCTCGCCAAGGATTCTCAACCGACCTGATTTGCGCCCAACTCGACGATCTGGTCGCCGAGCTGGCATCCCGTCACGGCCAACGGCCCTACCTTCTGACCGTCAGCTTTGGCTGCGGTCTGCTTCTGGAATGGCTCCGCCGCTCCCGCCTGCAGTACCGCGCGCCGGACCTGGCCGGTGTCTTGCTCATTAGTCCCGTCGCCTGCGCCGCCGACCTCGTCAATCCCGTGCTGGCCAAACCTGACACGCTCGTCGGCCGGGCGTTGCAGCCCTTTCTCGACGCCGTGGGGACCATCACGCCGGAGGGACTGCAAAAGTCCCGGACGGTGTTCACCCGCATGTTTGACGCGGGCGCCCAGAGTCGGGAGACGCTCGGCGCCTTGTTTTCGCCGGCTGACCTCGCCGCCCTGCGCCGGCGCGTAGCCGAGGCCATCAGCGGGATCGATCCCGCCGGCGCACTCGAGCGGGTGCGCTCGCTGACCTTCATGCCGGGTCTCCAGGATCTGGCGGATCGGGGCATACCGGTCACCCAGGCGCCGGCGCTTGTACTGTATGCCGAAAAAGAGGGCTCCGTCCTGACCGCGACCTCTCCCACCCGGCTCGCCCTTGAGCGCGCCCTTTCCACCTTGTTTCCCCGGGGCCGATTGTGCGAGGTGACCAACCCCTCGGGCAGCCCGGTGCAGCATGCGTCTTTGATTTTTCACGCGGCGAACTTTCGGCCTTACTTCCAAGCGCTCTACGCCGAGCAGAAGAACCGCCGGTGGCCGGCCGCCGCGTGAATTCCCAGTCCGCCACGCTTCCCTCGGCCCGGCCTGGGTGGAATTCCCGCGCGGCTCCGGATTCCATGCCGGGTCTCGCGAGACGGGTTTTCCATGCCGGGGCCGGGCTGCTCACCGCGCACACGGCGCGCAAACTGCGCCAGCCCTGCCAGGCATTCGCCGAGCAGGACCGGGCCTGGCGTTCGCTCGTCCGGGCCTATGCCGGGACGGCTTATGGCGAGGCAGCCGGGCTTGAGCGCTCGCTCACCTACGCGGAATTTCGCCACCGCATCCCGCCGCAGACCTACGAGCAGTTCATCCCCTGGATCGAGCGGATGAAATTGGGCGAGGCCGATGTCCTCTGGCCGGGGCGCTGCTCGTACTATGCCGTGTCCTCGGGAACCACGGCCGGCCCGACCAAGTATCTCCCCGTCACGTCCGCGATGCTGGCGCATTTCCGACGCGCGGGCCGCGATTCCCTGCTCTACTATACGGCCCGGGTGGGCCGGTCCCGGGTCTTCCTCGGCCGCCATCTTTTCCTGGGCGGCTCAACCGGCCTCGCGCCGCTTCCCGCGTCACTTCCCTTCCGGGCCTACGGCGGCGATCTCAGCGGCATCAGCGCCAAGCACCTTCCGGGCTGGGCCGAGAGGTTTCTCTACGAACCCGGGATGGAAATAGCCCGGATCGACGACTGGACGGCAAAAATCGCCGCCATCGTCGAACGGACTTGGAGCCGCGACATCTCCCTGATCGCAGGCATCCCGAGCTGGGTTCTCGTCTTGGCGGAACGGCTCCGCGCCCGCGGCGAGGCGCGGGGGCAACGCCTGCCCAATCTTCAGGCGCTGTGGCCCCAACTCGAATGCCTCGTGCATGGCGGAGTTCCCCTCGGGCCCTTCGCCGCCGAACTGCGCTCCAATCTGGGACCAGAGGTGAACTTCCACGAAGTCTATCCGGCGTCGGAGGGATTCATCGCCGCCCAGGATTCCGATGCCTCCGCGGGCCTGCGGCTCATGTGCGACGCAGGGATCTTCTACGAATTTCTGCCGATGACCGAGTTCCGTGAGACCGGGCTCGCGGATCTGGGCCCGAAGGTGGTGCCGCTCGAGGAGGTTCGTCCCGGGGTCGATTATGCCCTTGTGATGAGCACGCCGGCGGGGCTTTCGCGCTATGTGATCGGCGATGTCGTGCGCTTTGTTTCCATCGCGCCCCCGCGGCTGGTCTACGTGGGGCGGACCCGGCTGCAACTCAGCGCCTTTGGCGAGCATGTGATCGAAAAGGAAGTCACGGACGTACTCACCGCCGTCGGCGAGGCCCAGGGTTGGCACATTGGCAATTTTCACGTCGCGCCCTTGTTCCCCGACCCGGGCGCGGGCCGGCAGCTGGGACGACACGAGTGGTGGATTGAGCTTCATTCCGGCGCGACCGATGCTCCCGCCGGGCCAGGCATCGCGGCCGCACTGGACACCCGTCTTCGCCAGCTGAACGACGATTATGCCGCCAAGCGGGCCGGCGGCGGCTTGGAAATGCCGGTGGTCAGGCTGGTCGCTCCCGGCGGATTCGAACAGTGGATGCGGCAAAAGGGCCGATGGGGCGGACAAAACAAGGTGCCGCGCTGCCGGAGCGACCGGGAGATCGCCGATGAGCTGGCCGGCCTCGCGAACGGCAAGGACATTGGCCACCGGCCCGAGCTCAAATAAGCGCCGCTAGCGCTTGCTCGAGGATCTCAAATCTCACATTTGAAATTTGAGATTAAGAGGCGCCGAGGCACTCAAGCCTCAGACGCTCCGCTGTCGGCCGGGCCGGCCGGTGAATCCGCGGGCACCTCCTGAGTGGGCGGCGTGGGATCCGAAGAGAGTGCCGGAGCGGGCGCGGGCTTGGTGGAACGGGAAGGCTTGGCGGGCTTGCGAGCCGCGGGCCGGGACTTGGCGGCTGACCGCCGAGTCGGGGTTGCCTGCTCCAACTCACACTGGATTTCCTGGGCGGCTTTGCGCAGTTGCTTGGCTTTCTTCTTCGCCTGCTTCGCCAGCTTCTTGGCGGCCTTCAGGGACTCTTTGGCGTTCTTGGCCGAGGCCCGGGCGGCGTCCGCCAGTTCCGTGACGCGGCGGAGCCGGGCCTTGAGCTCTGTGAGCTTGACCGGGGGGATTGCGGTGCGGGCGGGGAGCTTGGATTTTTTTGTCATGAGATTGGGGGTCGGGTCGGCCTGAGCGTGCTTAAAGGTCGAAGGCTAGGGCGCAGCCGTGCTGGGCCTCGAGCTCGTCCCAGGTCAGGACCGCAAAATGAGCGGGGTCGGCTGACTCCGGCTGCATCACGCGGACCCCGCCAGGCTCGATGGCGGCGAGCCGCCACCAGCGGGTCCCCCCGAGGTCGTCCTCCACGCAAAGCAGCACGCCGCTGGGAATCTTGGCCGCGAGCACCCCGAGGGCGCGGCCGTGCACTGTCTCGGAGTTCGAGGAAAGCCCCAGGTCCGCCATGATCTCGAGCGCGGCGCGGACGCCCACCCGGCCCCGGTCCGCGGAACCTTTCCGCCGGTAGTGCGGGTAGCGCCAGCTCAACGACGCCTGGTCGATCCGGATATGGCGGTCGCGGGCGATCGACTCGATGCAGGCCAGCAGGCCGCAATCTTCGCCCGCCTGGCGCACCGGGGTTACGGAAAAATCATGGTCCACGGTAGTCATTCCCGGCCCACCCGGTCCCGCCACTGCGGCGACGGCGGGGGCACGAGTCTTCATGCCCCCAAGGTAGCAGCGCCAGGTTACGATCCCGCGACCTTCAGGTTACCGAAGCGTGAATTCTCGGTGTCGGCCTCGGAGGCTCTGCCTATTTTTCACGTATTACGTGAAATGCTGGGCGAAGCCCCGACGGGCGCCCTGCGCACTTTTCACGTAATACGTGAAAATAAGTCACTGCCTACTGGGGCTTCAACTCGGGCCAGCACCGAGGCGGCAATGGTGCGGGCGGCCTGCGGGCGGGCGATCACGGCCAGCTGCCTCCGCCACGACTGCCAGAGCACGCCCTCCTCCGCGAAGGCCCGGCGAATAACGGCGCAAATCTCATCCGGCGTGTCCGCGCGCACCCCGGCTGCATTCCGGCGGAGCAGTTCCCAGTTACCCTCCTCCTGCCCGGGCACGACCTGGCTGACGATCATCGGGCACAGGGCGTTGATCGCCTCCTGGGTCGTGGCGCCCCCGGCTTTGCTGATCACCAGATGGTGGGTCATGAGCAATTCCGGGATTCGGTCCGTCCAGCCCAGCACCTGCAGCCGGCCGGGAAACGCCGGCGCGATGCCCTCGAGCTGGCGCTGCAGGTGGAGGTCGCGACCGGCGGTCACGGTCAGCGCGCAATCGGTCCGCTCCAGGATGGCGCGCACGGTGGCACCCGCGGCGGCGCGGCCGGAGTTCACCATGAACAGGACGCGCTTTCTCGCGCTGTTGTCCGGCGGCTGCAGGCCCGGGGGCCGGTCGGCAAACGCGAGCCCGACGGGAAATCCGGAAACCTCGACGTTGGCCGGCAACACCCCCCCGCGGACCAGCACGTCCGCGGAACCCTCGTCCGTCACGTACCAGCGGCGGGACGGGGCGCGGAACCAGAGCGAGTTGATCGTCAGCGCATCCGTCACGACGGTGAACACCGGCGGAATCGATTCCCGCCGCCGGATCTGCTGCAACAGCCAGGGATAAACCGGATAGGTGCAGCAGAGCGCCACGGGGCGCTCCTGCTCGATCCGCCGGGCGAGGAGCCGCGCCTGGCCGGCCAATAGCCGGAAAAGATTGGGGACGGAACGCGACCGATCGAGCCAGCGGTAACACCCGCCCCACAGGCCGGGCGCACGGTTGATGATCCCCAGGTAGGCTTTGCGCGACCAGTCGTTCATCCTCGGCGCGTAGTCGGCAAAGGTGTCGACCAGCGTGGCCTCCACGGCCGGCTCCTCGCGGAATGCCGCCTGCAGGGCCCGCGCCGCGCTGTTGTGCCCCTCGCCGTAGCCGGCAGTCAGGATGAGGATGCGGCGGCGTTTCCCGTTCATGTCGCAAACTCCACGGAAGCCGCCCCCATCGAGGCGGCATCGGGCGGATCGTCGTCCTGAGCTCCCACCGCCGGCGCAAAGCGGCGCACGAAGTCGGCGTAGTGGATCAGTTCAAAGCTTCCGTCGTGATGCTCGACGATCGCGGACAGGGACTCCACCCAGTCCCCGGAATTAAGGTAATGGATGTCCCCGATCCACTTGTTGGCCGGGGTGTGGATGTGGCCGCAGATCACGCCGACACAGCCACGGCTGCGGGCCAGCGCCGCCAGCTGCTCCTCGAATTTCCCGATGAAGCTCGTGGCCTGCTTCACGCGGGCCTTGATCGCCTTGCTGAGCGAGAAGTACTCCTTGCCGCGCAGCCGCCGCCACGCGTTGTACACCCGGTTGAGGCGCAGCAGCAGCGAGTAGCCGATGTCCCCGAGATGCGCGAGGAAGACCATGTTCTTGATCACGCCGTCGAAGACATCGCCGTGAAGCACGAGGTAGCGGCCGGCCGGCGTCTCGATCACCATATCCTCGCCCAGACGGATCAGGCCGAGCTCGATCGGCAGCAGGCGCCCGACAAAGTCGTCGTGGTTGCCGCGGAGATAGATCACCTCGGTCTCGCGCTTCTGGACCATCGTCAGCACCCGGCGGACAAAGCGGGTGTGGGCGGTGGTCCAGCGGCCGTCGCGCCGGAGGCGCCAGCCGTCGATGATGTCGCCGTTGAGGATCAGACGTTCGCACCGGACATGCTTCAGGAAAAGCGCGGCCTCCTCCGCCTTCGAGTGCGGCGTACCAAGGTGGACGTCGGAGAGGATGACCGAACGAACGCGGAGAATGGATTTGCTCATGACAGGGATGGGCTGGGATGGATGACCGGGACAGTGGGGGCCGGGCGGTACTCCGTGACCGCGTCGGCGAGATCGTGCAGGAAACCGTCGATCACGGAGTCCCACGACCAGCGGAGCGCATCCTCGCGGGCCGTCGCGCCGAGTTCGCGCCGCAGCGCATCATTGTCCGCGAGCCGCCGCGCTTGGGCGAGAAAGGACGCCTCGTCGCCCAGGGCGCAGCTGAGGCCGTTGCGTCCGGAACGGACAAACTCCCGCGCAGCCGCATAATGGAAGGCCCCCAGCGCCAGCCCGCTGGCCATGGCCTCGAGGACAACGTTGCCGAACGTTTCAGTCGTGCTGGCGTGAAGGTAGATATCACCCGAGGCGTAGTACCGGGCGAGGTTCGCGCCGGTGTAGAAGCCGGTGAAGACCGCGTCGGGCTGCTGTTTCTGGAGAACGCCGAGCAGCGGGCCGTCGCCGACCAGAACCAGCCGCGCCCGGGGATGGACCTCGCGGATGGCGGCGAAGGCGCGGAAAACGAGCGGGTAGTTTTTTTCGGCCGCCATCCGGCCAACGTGGATCACGACCGGGTCGCGCGGCCCGGCGCCCCAGGCCGCCCGCAGGCCCTCGTCGCGTCGCGCCGGATTGAAGAGCGCGGTGTCCACCCCGCGCGAAAGGATGCGGAGGTTGCGGTAGCCCGCGGTTTCCAGCCGCGCGAGCAGGTCCCCGGTCGGCACGTAGGTGCGCAGTGTGCGGTTGTGGACCCGGCGCAGCCACGCGCCGACGAGCGGAGCCAGCCAGCCGACGCGGTAGTCGCGCGTGTACTGGTCGAAGTTCGTATGAAAGCTGGAGGTGACCGGGATGCCGGCGCGGCGGGCGGCGGCAATGGCCGAGGCGCCGAGGGGTCCCTCGGTGGCGACGTGCACAAGGTCGGGCCGGTCGCGGCGCCAGAGACGGTCGAGGCGCCCGCCCGCGGGCAGACCGAGCCGCAGCTGCGGATAGCCCGGCAGCGGAATCCCCGGCAGTCGCACGTGCAGGCAGGAAAGCCGGCGGGTGACGGTGCAGCGCGGCGACTCGTGCCGCTGCCGCGGGCGGATGATCGTCACCCGGTGCCCGCGCCCGGCCGCGCCGTCGACAATCCGCCCCAGCGTCAGGGCGACGCCGTTGATTTCGGGAGCGTAGGTTTCGGTGACGAGGGCGAGGTGCAAGGAGTGGCGCCAGCCGACGGTCGGCCAGCGGGGACAGCCTGAGGCATGTTCGTGGCGTTTCCGCGGCGAGTCCGTGACGAGCGGGCAACGATTCGCGCGGGATTGTGAAGATAGCGTGCCGGAAAAAGTTTCCTCTGGAAGCACGCCGGCCGGCCCCGTACCTCTCGCTTCCACCACCATGCCATCCGCGGCCAACCGCTCCCGCCCCCGAAACCCGCCCGACCGAACATGAGCGGACGCCTCATCGCCATCGGCGACATCCACGGCTGCCCCGAGGAATTTGAAAGGCTGCTCGACGCGATCAAGCCCCGGAAGGATGACCGGGTCGTGCTCCTGGGTGACTTGGTGAACCGCGGTCCCGACAGCCAACGGGTAATCCAGCTCGCGAAAAAACACGCCACCGCGGCCCTCCTCGGCAACCACGAGCTCCGTCTGCTGAACTACCGCAAGACCGACGACCCCACCCATTTGAAGGGCTACGACCACGCCACGCTCGATTCCCTCGACCGTTCCTCCTGGGAGTACCTCGCCGGGATGCGGCTGACCTACGAGGACAAGAAGCTGGGGGTCGTCCTGGTCCACGGCGGATTCCTGCCGAATGCCCCGTGGCGATCGCAGCCGGCCCGCGTCGTAACGCGGATCCAAGTGGTCGACGAACTCGGCGAACCGCGCAAACGCTCCGAAGCGCCCGGGGCCAAGCCCTGGGCTGACCTCTGGCGCGGCCCGCCGTTTGTGATCTACGGCCACACGCCGCGGGCCGAAGTCGTCGAGACCCGGTGGACGATGGGCATCGACACCTCCTGCGTGCTCGGCGGCAGCCTGACCGCGGTCATCCTGCCCGGATTCGAGATCGTCCAGGTCCGGGCGCGGAAGCGTTATTACGAGCCCTGAGTTTGGCTGTGCCAAAAATCTCAGATCTCAAATTTGAAATTTGAGATGCACCGCGGCCGCCCCAGGCTGCGGCGCATGTCCTACCTGATCGGCTTTGATGCGGACGACACGCTCTGGCACAACGAGACCATCTTCGCCCGCGTGCACGAGCGCTACCGGGCGTTGCTCGCAAGCCATCACGACGCCGCGACGGTGGACCGGACCCTACTCGCCACCGAGCGGCGCAATCTTGAGCTCTACGGTTACGGGGTGAAGGCCTACACGTTGTCCGCGATCGAGACCGCGATCGAGCTGACCTCCGGCAAGATCAGCGCCGCCGAGATCCGCCAGCTGATCCAACTCGGCCAGGAAATGCTCGCGCACCCGGTCGAGCTGCTCGACGGCGTGACGGAAACGCTCGCCAGCCTCGCCGGCAACCACCGGCTCATCGTCATCACCAAGGGCGACCTGCGCGACCAGGAGCGCAAGCTGGAGAAGTCCGGGCTGAAGTCCCACTTCCACGCGGTCGAGGTGGTCTCGGAAAAGGACGAGGGCACGTATGCCGCTGTGCTGCGCCGGCACGGGGTGGCGCCCGAGAGATTCCTCATGGTCGGCAACTCGGTGAAGTCCGACATCCTGCCCGTGCTCGCCCTCGGCGGCGCCGGAGTGCACGTGCCCTACCACCTGCAGTGGGAGCTCGACCATGCCGAGGCCCCGCCCGCCGCCGCCGGGCGGTTCTTTCCCGTGGAGCACATCCGCGCCGTGCCGTCGATCGTCACGCAGTGGATGGCGGCGCGAAGGTGAAAAGGGAGGGCGGACTCGCCCGCGGCCTGCGTGGCCTTGGCGAAGCAGGCTGCATCCGCCGCGATTTGTAGTCCGGGTGCCCTCAACCGGACTACATCACATCATGCCCTCATCGCGGCTGAGGCACCGCCTCAGCCCTACCTTCGATCCAGCGCGGCCGTGAGAGGAGTCAATGCCCTACCGGGCATCAGCGATCGCTGATGCCGCCGTTACCTTCCTCGAGGTAGCGGACGCCGTTCACTTCGCTGACTTCAAGATATTGATGCCAAAGTCCGCGCTGGGCCGTGAGGCGCTGCATGTTCAGCGAGCGCAGCGGGGGCGCCTCGCCGGTCAGCGCCTCGCTCAGCACGCGGCCGTCCATGTAGGCGATCTCGTCCTTGTAGCCGAGGATCCAAAGAATCGTCGGAGCGACATCCATGTTGGAGGACGGCAGCGGATCGGTGATGCCCTTCCGGAAATCCGGGCCGGCGGCGACCAGCGTGTTGTGCATGTCGTAGGGACTGAGCGACGCGTGGTTGCCCTTCTTGGGCGAGGTTTCGCCGAGATCCGAGATCTGCGATCCCGGGGCGCCGACGGGCCCGCTGTCGGACCACCGCAGCGAGACGACAAAATCCGGGGCGGCCGCGCTGTCGACGTGCACCTCGGAAAGCGGGAACGTGCCGTCGAACGGATTGCGGGCGAAGATCACGCCCGTCCAGTCCTGCGCCTGCAGTGTGGTCACAAGCTTCGCGGAAACCTCGGGATCGTGTTCACCGACGTAGAGGAGGGTGGAGCCGCCGTTGCTGACGGCGAGCACCTCGCCCTTCAGCAGGGGCGTGGGCGTGGCGCGCTTCATATCAAACTTCAGCTTCGAGAGCTCGACGGCCAGATCGACCTTGCGGCTGATGGTCGAAAAGCCGTGGTCGGAGACTACGAGCACATCCGTCGTGGCGCGCAGGCCGCGGCGGTCGAGCTCGGCGAGGACGAGACCGAGGTTGCGGTCACTGTTGCGAATGCCGGCGAGCGCGAGCGGCGTGCCGGGGCCGTAGGAGTGTTGCAGCGCATCAGGCTCGGCCAGCCAGAGGTGCGTGTAGGCGGGAAGCCCGTCGCGCCAAAGATAGCGGACCAGCGCCTGGGTCGTCCACGTGTCGCGCGCCAGTTTGTTGTCGTCGGTCCCGACGGCCGGGAACTCACCGAGACCCGCGATGATCGGGGCGGCGGCGGATCCGGGCAGGGTGACCCCCGCCGCGAGCACGGGAGAAACGCCGGGGCCCGCCTCGCGCACGGCGCGATCGAGCAGGTAAACCACGTCCTTCGTGCCCGCGATGACGGTCGGCTGGCCGTGCGACTGGAGGATTTCCGCCACGGTCCGGGCTTGGAGATAACGGCCGCCGGCGACCTCGTCGCCCTTGCGGATGGTCTCGATCTTCTGGATCTCGACGGGCTTGAGCGGATCGACCGCGGGCCGGAACTCATTGTTCGCGATCACCCCGCTGTGCGCCGGGTACGAGCCGGTGGCGAGCGCGGTGCCATTCACCTCGGTCGAGCTGAGGAAGACCGGATGGTGGCGGGAGAAGGATACGCCCTCCTCGCGGAGCTTCCAGAGATTGGGCGTGTTGGCCTCGGAGATGAAATCCGGGCGCATGCCATCCCAAGTCAGGACCACCACGCGGTGGACCGGCGCGGGCGCGGCGGCGGCAAAGGCGGCCGGCAGGGCAGCCGCGGAAAAGACAGCGAGGGCGAAGGCGAAACGATGCATGTATAAAAAATTAAACCGGGGGCGGGGTCCAAAACCCACCCCCGGCGTTTGACTCACTCAGAATTCCCCAGAAACCGTGAGGAAGTAGTTGCGAACGGGCAGGACGTTGAAGGTGTCCTTGGTGGAGGCGACGGCCGGATCAGCGCCGATGCCGTCCAGCACCTGGACCTTCTTGTTGAAGAGATTCGAAACCTGCAGGCGGACTTTGACGCTGCGGACCAGCTTGGAGTCGGTCTTCAGGTTGTAGCCGACCGAGAGGTTGCCGAGCGAGTAGCTGTCGCTCTTCGCCGCCCGGGTGGCGCCGCCGCCCGCGATGTCGGGATTGCTGATCGTGTCGTAGACCGTCCATTTGCCGACAAACTTTTGGGTGAAGGAGCCGAAGATCCCGCTCTTGTTTCCGTAGACGAGGCCGAGCACGCCGGTCGTGTCCGGAACCGTTGGCACCTGGAGATCGGAACCCTTGAACTTTGCCATGTTGACGGAAGCGTTGGCGTAGAAGCTGACGCCGGCCCCCACGTAGTAGGTGCCCTGAGCCTCGACCCCGCTGTAATGGGCGCCGGCCGCGGTGCCGTAGTAGGTCGGATCGCCGGTCGGGTCGGTCGGCCCGTTGTAGGAGTAGTTCTTGAAATCGATGTAATAGGCATCGATGTCACCCGTGAAACGGTCGGCGCGGTAGACGGTGCCGATCTGATAGTTCGTCGAGATCTGCGGCTTCACCGCGATCTTGGAGACGTTCGAGTTGTCGGTGTAGAAGGAATTCGCCTCGCTCAGCGACTGGAAGCCGCGGGCGACCTGGGCGTAGACCGAGGTGAAAGGGTTGACCTGCAGGTTGGCCGACAGCTTTGGCGCGGCGAACGTGTCCTTGCGGTTGGACTTCAGCGCCTGGCGACCGGAGGTCTGGTTGACCTTGGCATCGAAATCGCGGGTGAACCGCGTGTACTGCAGGCCGCCGTTGATGGAGAGGGCCGCGGTCGGGCGCCACAGGTACTCGACGAAGGGCTGGAAGGTCGTGTCGTGGTCGACGAGGCGGTACTTGTAGTTGTAGGACGAGGCGCCAGGCAGCGTCTCCGGGTTGCCGGCGGGGGCGACGGCCTTATAGAGCGCCGTCGAGGTCAGGTCGATCTCGTCGGCGCCGGTGGTGTCGTAATTGACGCCGTAGGTGTGGCGGTGGTTGATCGTCGAATCGGCCCAGAAGCCGACCTTGAAGATGCCGGAGGAAGCCTCGGGGCGGAGGACGAGGCTGTCGCCGTAGGTGCGGTCCTCGTGGAGCTGGACCGAGCCGAGCATCTGGCCGGCGGCCGCGCCGGTGCCGACCTTGGGTTTCTCGTGGCTGTTGTTGTTATAGGAGTAGGTGTAGACCTTGTTCTCC
>CAIYFD010000072.1 GCA_903925425.1 uncultured Opitutia bacterium
CATCACCAAGGCCCGCGAGAAGACCAGGCGCGAGCGACCTCGCCCTCCTCCAGTCCAGCTTCGCACGCCTGCGCTGATTCCAAGGTAGGGCTGAGGCGGTGCCTCAGCCGCGATCTCAATCTCGGGCCGGGATCACTCCCGGCCCTTTTTGTCGGCGCTCACCACCCCACCGACTCCACGCCCGTCACCCCGCCCGTGAACAAGCGGCGCAGGCTGGCCGTGATCCGGGTGGTCAGCTGTACGCTGCCCGTGCCGCGCAGGAACGGCACCGTCCCTTTCTCTGCCGTGTAGATGCAGTAGCGCCCGTGAAAAAGAAACACCACGGCGGCACTGCGCTTGGTCGCACCGCCTTCCCGGTACGAAAACTCGACCAGGTTCACCGGGCGGTGCCGTGATAATTTCGCCGCCACCGTCTTCGCCGGGCCGTCCGCACCCGTGCGACTGGGCTTCGCCGCCGCCGCCGGGGCCTGCGGAAAATCGAAGCGATACAACGGCGACTTCGGCGAGATCGCCGGGTAACGCGCCGTGAGGGGCGCCGCCACGGCGGCGACATCGTCGCGCTTCGCCAGCGGGACGGTCATGGCCGACCACCCGAAATTTATGTCCCAGCACCACAGCTTCCCCTTCGCCTCCACCACCGCCACGGCATGACCGGCCACGACTTCCTCTTCTTCCGTCGCGCCCCACTGCAGCATCCGCGCCCAAGCCGACGCCCCGGCGGCGTCGACATAATCGTCGAGCAGCGAGACCGTCTCCACGAAACAGCCGTTGGGTGCCCCCATCGCCGCATGCGCCAGCGGCGGCGCCTCGGCCGCGCGAACCAGACCCGTCAGGACCAAGCTCAGGAAAATCGACGTCACCACGGTTTTCACGGCCCCCACCGATAATCGTTTCCGGCCCGATGTCATTCGCGCATTCGCCCGCCAGGATCCCGCCGGGGGAGGGCACCCGGCCTGCATCATCGCTCTTTTGATCGTCCGCGTGCCCGCATCCGGAGATTCCGCCCGCTCCCCGAGCTGCGCTTCCGGCGGGTAAATCGCCGATTGTGTCCCCGATCCTCTTTGACGCCCCCCAACTACCAACTACCAATTCCCCACTACCAACCGCATGGCAGATTTCCTCGAAGACAAACGCCCCGAGAAACTTGAACGGGCCTTTCTCGTGGGTGTGCAGACGGCCGACATGGCCGCCGGCGAGGGGGCGGAACTGCTGCTGGAACTTCAGGAACTGGTCGAGAACCTCCGCCTGACGGTCACGCGCTCGATCCTGGTCAACCTCCGCGCCCCGACCCCGAAGTTTCTCCTCGGCAGTGGCAAGGCCGCCGAGCTTGTCGAGCAGGCCAAGGCCGATGGCGCCCATGTGATCGTGTTCGACGAGGCCCTCACACCCGCCCAGCAGCGCAACTGGGAGGAACTCTCCGGCCTCGCCGTGATTGACCGCCAGGAGGTCATCCTCGAAATCTTCGCCGACCGCGCCCGCACCCGCGAAGCCATCCTCCAGGTCGCCCTCGCCCGCATGGAATACTCCCTGCCCCGGCTCACCCGCGCTTGGACCCACCTTTCCCGTCAACGCGGCGCCGGCTCCATGGGCGGTGAAGGCGAAACCCAGCTCGAGCAGGACCGCCGCATTGTCCGCGACCGCATCACCCACCTCAAGGCCGAGCTCGCGGGCGTCGTGAAGCAGCGCGGCGTGCAGCGCGCGCGTCGCCAGCGCGTGCCTGTGCCCACCGCCGCGATCGTGGGCTACACCAACGCCGGCAAGTCCTCCCTGCTGAACGCTCTCACCGGCGCGCATGTCCTCGCCGAGGACAAGCTTTTCGCCACCCTCGATCCCACCACGCGCCAGCTCATCCTGCCCGGCAACCAGAAGCTGCTCGTCACCGACACCGTCGGTTTCATCCGCCGCCTGCCCCACGGGCTCGTCGAGGCGTTCAAGGCCACGCTCGAGGAGGTCGTCATCGCCGACTTCCTTATCCACGTCCTCGACATCTCCAATCCGAACGTCGCACAGCACCACGCCACCACCCTCGCCGTGCTGGAGGAACTCGGCGCCACCGACATCACCATCATCACCGTCTTCAACAAGGCGGACCTCGCGGATGTCGTGACGAAGCGCATGGCCCAGCACATGGTGCCGGACAGCATCCTCGTCAGCGCCAAGACCGGCGCCGGGCTCAAGGAGCTCGCCAACTGCTGCCTCGGCCTGATCGCGGACCAGTTCGACTCCACCCTATTACTCGTGCCGCACGACCGCTACGACGTCATCGCCCGCCTGCACGAGTCCGGCAACATCCTCTCCCAGGAACACGAGGAGGGCGGCGTGCGCATCGAAGCCCGCATTCCCCCGATCCAGGCCGGGTTCTTCGCCCCGTTCGCGGTGAAGAAGTAACTCAGTCCGCGTCGTAGATCTGGATCCGGCTCCAGTACGGCCGGTAGTTCTTGAGGAATTCGAGGTGCCGCGGATGCCCTTGGTAGACCGTCTGTCCCGCGACATCGTCATAGACCGTGGTGAAGGCCAGGCTGAACGTGTGGTCCACCGCCGGCCGCCGCTCCGTCGCGGAGGGTGTGCCCACCCAGCTATGCCGGACCGATTCGATCGCCCCGAGTCCTTCGACCGCCCGGCGGAAATCGGCGCGTTGCGGTTCGGTGAGCTCCGGCTTGAGCCAGAAGAAAACGCTGTGGACGAGCATGGGGCAGATCGGGAATGAGGGTTCGGGATTCAAGTTTCTGAAATCTCAAATTTCAGATTTCAGATCCAAACGGGCCGATATTCCGCCGCGGGTCGCGATTTCCCGCAAGTCTGCGCTCGCGGGGACGTCAATCACGACCTGCTGAAATAGTTCGACGCCGCGCGTCTGCTTGGGAATAACTATTCCGCTTTCAGGTTTAATGCGTGGCGCGCAACCCGAAAGCTTCACGTCAGGAAGCAGCAGCGGTTATGGGCCCACCCTTCTCCGCGTCAGCCTGTCTTAATAATAAAATACAATCCAACATGGCTAAAGCAAAGAAGAAAGTTGTGAAGAAGACGGCGGCGAAGAAGAAGAAGTAGTCTGCTGCCGCTCAAAGCGACCCGCCGCCGCGGCGCACGTGCTTGTCACGTCGTCGCGGCGGCAGGTAGGAAGCTTCAAGCGGGGCGAGCAATCGCCCGGCGCTTTTCCGCCGCCACCCTTTGGGTGGTGGCACCTGTCAGCACTACGTTACCACGGCGGACCGCATCGCCGATTACGAGAAAGACGCACTTATGCTCCGAGCTCTGCTCTGGGAGGATCCCGTTCTGTAACGGGCCAGATCCCAAGACGCCGGAACGGCCATCGCATCGATTGATGCCCTGGGTCGTCCGGTAAAACGCGGGGGCCGCCCTTTGGGGGCGGCCCCGCTCTTTTTCGAGGCTTCGAATCCTACACTTTATGCAAAAAACCAAAAAATCTGTCGCCAAGCGCTTCAAGCTCTCAGCCAACGGCAAGCTCATGCGCCGCACCCCCGGCTTCCGCCACCTGCTCAGCGCCAAGAGCACCAAGGCCAAGCGGCGCGCCACCAAGGACAAGATCGTCCCGGCCGGCCATGCCCGCCCGTTGCTCCGCTGCCTGCCGTTCGGCCTGTAAGCGCAATGATTCCGGCGCTTCCGCGCCAAAAATGCTAAAACCGCGGCGTATTTGCCGCGGTTTTATTTTGTCCTGAATCCGCCCGCTGAATCCTCAGCCGCGGCGGTGCTGGGCTTCCGGCCCGAGCTCATAGCTGATCTTTCCTTCTGCAATCTCGCGCAGGGCCGTGTCCTCAGCGGAGAGTTTCTCCAGCGACACGACGAGCGGACGGCTACCCTGGCGGAGCTGCTTCACGCGGCGGGAGACGACATTGACGAGGATCATGGGATCATCGATGACGAGATGGGCAGCCTGGAGATAGTCGTCGCGCATGGGAGGATGGGTTCGAACACGCCGGAACCCCGGCGAAACGGCACCGTGGGTCCCGTCTTATCGAAACACGACGCATATCGCCGGGCGGCCGCGTCGCCATGGCCAAGCCATTGCCCGGCGAACCGCTTGGATCAGTCTGACCCTGACCGGTTCAGGCCGGCAGCGGCTGGAAACCAAACTGGTCGGCCAGCGCCAGACTGTCCTTGAGCGAACGGACGCCAGCGGTGCAGCTCGGGTGCGAAAGCGAGGCGGCAGCGCAGCAGACGCCGAGCTTCAGGCTCTCGGCCATCGGCCACTCCTCGTGGATGCCGTAGA
>CAIYFD010000073.1 GCA_903925425.1 uncultured Opitutia bacterium
GAGGTTGCTGCAGAGATCGGGCGCCGGCCCGGCCCGGGTCAGTCCTTCCTCGAAGCGCGTCACCGCGTCGGACAGCCGGCCCATGGACACCAGCGTGAGCCCCTGCATGTTCCACGGCGCGGACAATTCGGGCTTGAGGCGCGTCACCTCTTCGAAACGAGCCAGCGCCGCGTCGTCCTCATGCAGATTGTAGAGGGCCAGCCCGAGGTTGTAGAGCACTTCCGGGTTGGGGGTCGGCCCGCGCATCGCTGCCTCGTAATGCGGCACCGCCTCGCGGTTCCGTCCGAGCCGGATCAGGGCCGCGGCGAGATTGTTGTGCTCCGGCTCGTCCTTGACGCCGGCCTTCAGCCGGATGGCCGTCTCGAATTCCGGCAACGACTCGGCCGCCCGGCCGGCCTGCAACAGCGCCAACCCGTAATTGTACCGGGCGAGGCGGTTGTCGGGCCGCTTCGCCACGGTATCGCCCCAGATCGCCACCTCGCTGAGATAAGCGTTGTTCCTCGCCCGCGTCAGGACGGCGAACACCGCCGCCACCGCCACCCCGACGACCAACCAGCGCCGCCCGAGGAGCCGATGCCCCGCCAGCACCAGCGCGAACAGCAGCGGCGCAAGCGCGAGGTACATGCGGTGCTCCACCGTCATCTGGATCGGACCCGGGATCAGCGAGGTCGGAGCGAGCACGGCAAAGAACCAAACGCCGAGAAATCCCTCGATCCGCCGGCGCCAGACGGCCCAGCCGGTTGCGGCCGCCAGCGCACTGACCAACAGGAGTTGAAACCAGATCTCGCCCAAGCCCGACACCCGCTCGATCCCGTAATCGAAAATCAGCGGGTGCGGCCAAAGCGTGAGCCAAAGATAGTGCCCGATCGTGCGGAACTGCGTGGTCCAATGGCCCCACCAGTCGAGCCCCAGCCCTGCCCCGATCGAGCCGCCGCGGTTGCCGCCAAGACTCAGGACCAGCAGGACGAGCGGCACCCACGTCGCGGCCAGCGCGGCATACAGGCCGCGCCGCCGGCGCCACGCCTCGGTGAAGCTCCCCGCGAAAAGAGTCCGGTCCAACCACAGCACCAGCAGCGGCGCCGAGACCATGACTTCCTTGGTCCCCATGCCGAGAAGACACGCGCCCACGCACAGCACCCACCATCCCGTCGCCCGCTCCGCCTGCGCGCCGCGCACAAAGGCATAGAGCGTGAGCAGGTAGAAAAATCCCATCAGCGATTCCGCCCGCTGCACCATGTACGTCACCGCCTCCGTTTGCAGCGGATGCAGCAGCCAGAGCAGCGCCACCGTGAAAGCCACCAGCCCGGCGCCCGCGACCGGCCCGAGCGTGCGCCGGATCAGGCCCAGCAGCAACAGGGCCGCCCCCCCATGGATCGCGAGGTTGACCGCGTGATAACCGCGCGGGTTAAGCCCCCCCAGCACGTGGTTCACGGCGAAGGTAAAATTGAGCACCGGGCGGCCGCTGACCGTCAACCCGCCGGTCGTCGGCGGGGCCAGCGCCGCGCCGGGCGGCCAAACGGTCCGGAGCGTCGGATTGTCGGTGATCGAACCGAAGTCGTCGTACATGAAGACCCCGTAAAAGCTGTTCGCGTAGGCGAGGAGCCCGGCGAGCACGAGCAGCAGCGGCGCCAGGCGCAGCCAAATCGCGCCCCCATCGCCGCCGCTCCGGTTGCCTGCGTTCGCGTCCATGTCAGCGGCCGAGATCACGCAAGCGCCGGCCCTCGCGGTTCTGCTCCAGGGCCTCTGATTCGTTGCCGGCCAGCAACAGGGCAGCGGCAAACTTCAGGTGGACCTCCGAGGAATCCGGCCGCAGCGCCTGCGCGCGGCGGAAGGACGCGATGGCCTCGGGCAGCTGGCGGGCATTCGTGAGCGCAATCGCCAGCTCAAGCTGCCAGTCGGCGGAATTCGGCCGCAACTGCGCCGCGGCGCGCAAGTGGGGCAGCGCCTCCTCCGGACGGCCCCGCTGCACCAGGGTGGAGCCCAGGCTATGGTGCGCCTCGGGATAGTCCGGGCGCACGGCGAGCGCCTCCTGGAATTGCGCGATGGCGGCATCCGTCTGCCCAAGCTGCAGCAGCGCGACCCCGAGATTGTGGCGTGCGCCGGTCTGGGTCGGCTGCAGCCGGACGGACTCGGCAAAGCTCTTCGCCGCCTCGGCCACGCGACCCTCGTTGAAGAGCGCGTTGCCGAGATTGTAGTAGGCGTTCGCGTAGATCGGCCATTTGCGGATGGCGGCCTCGAAATGGGGGATGGCCTCGCGGTTGCGGCCGAGGTTCTGCAGGGCCGTGCCGAGGTTGTTCTCGGGCTCGGGATCCTTGGGGCGGAGCTGGAGCGTGCGCTCGAGGTAATCGACCGCCGCCTGCGGGTGCCCCCGCTCCTTCTCGAGCAGCCCCATGTTATTGAGGGCGAGCCAGCAATCGGGATTATCCCGGAGGATGGTCCGGTAAAACGTCTCCATGTCGCGGTACCCCGCGCACTGCCGCCAAGAGAGCGCAGCCAACACGACCAGGACAGCAGCTGATGCGATCTTGAGGTAGGGCTGACGCGGTGCGTCAGCCGCGATTGCTGATTTCGATCCCGGCTGAGGCACCGCCTCAGCCTTACCCCGATCCTTCGATCCCGGCCGGCTCGACGAGCCGGCCCTGCCTCCAAACCGCTCCGCCAGCGCCACCGCGCCCCAGGCCGCCGCCACCGCCAGCGCCACGCTCGGCAAGTAGTTCCAGTGGTCGGCCACGTAGGAGAACTTGAAGGCGAAGACATTGAAGAAACCGATCGTCGGCACGAGCGTGCCAACGAAAATCAGCAGGCCCGCCAGCGGACCGCGGGTACGGGCGCGCATCGTCCAGAACCAGACCAGCAAGCCGACCGCCGCGGCGGGGAAAAGCCACTGCCACCAGACCCCGAGATCCACGGTCCAGCGCGGGTAGATGAAAATGAGGTCCACGGGCCAGGCGTACTTGCCGAGGTAGAACCAGATCACGCGACCCGCCAGCACCCCGCGTTCGATCACGCCGAGCGCGAAGTCATCACCCTGGGCCCCGATGAAATGATGTTCCACCCAACCGGTGATGCCGCCCATCGCAGCGCCGCACACCACCCATGGAACGAAGGGTACCCATGTGCTCCGATCCCACCACCGGCCGGTCCGCCACCACGTCAGCACCAGCAGCACCGCCGGCAGCGTCGCCGTGAGCGACTTCGAAAGGATCGCGAGCAGGAAGAAAAAAGTCGCGAGCCAGTAGCCAGGCTGGCGCCACCAAAGGTCGGGCTGAGGCGGCGCCTCAGCCGCGATGATCTTTCGATCCGATTTCGATCCCGGCTGAGGCACCGCCCC
>CAIYFD010000074.1 GCA_903925425.1 uncultured Opitutia bacterium
CACCGCCCACGCGGCACCCGGCGGATCGGACGACAGCACCTTGGCCCGGCTGGAACAGGTGCTGCACGAAGCTCTGGCCGCAAAGCCTCCCACGGCCGTCGCGCCCGCCACCCGCGCAAGTCCCGCAGCCAATTGGGACAAGCCGGGCTATCTCGAGGCCGTGCAGCGCATCAAGGACTACATCGCCGCGGGCGACGTTTATCAGGGGAATCTCACCCAGCGCTTCGATGCGATCCCCGGTCGATCGGCCCCGGAGCTTTATCTCAAGCTGCGCGCCCTGAGTCCCGCACCGTTCGCCTGCTACTACGACGGTGGCGCCTGGCAGGCGGTCGGCTGTTCGCCGGAACGTTTCCTGCGCCTGCGCGGAGGCCGGGTGGAGACGCGTCCGATCAAGGGCACGCGGCCCAGCGGCGCGACGCCCGAAGAGGACAACCGCCTGCGCGCCGAGCTGCTCGCAAGCGCGAAGGACCGGGCCGAACTGCTGATGATCGTCGACCTCGAGCGCAACGACCTCGGCCGGATCTGCGAATTCGGGTCGGTCAAAGTAGACGAGGCCTGCCGGCTGGAGGAGCACCCGACCGTGTTCCATCTCGTGGGCACGGTCTCGGGCCGGCCGCGCGCCGGCGTCGATGTCTTCGACTGCCTGCGGGCGACGCTGCCGGGCGGGTCGATCACGGGCGCGCCGAAGATCCGCGCGATGCAGGTCATCAATGAACTCGAGCCCGTGCGGCGCGGTTTCTACACGGGCGCCTTCGGCTATCTCGGCTGTGACGGTGGCTGCGACTTGAACATCGCGATCCGGACGATCCTCTGCGCCGGCGAACGCGCCAGCTACCATGTGGGCGGAGGCATCGTCTGGGACTCCGATCCGGAGTCCGAATTCCAGGAATCGCTCGCCAAAGGCCGTGCCCTCCGGGCCGCACTGATGATGTAGCCCAGGGTGCCCTCACTCCGGTTGAGCGCAGCGAATGAGATCGGCAAACGATCATCTCCGGTTGAGGCACCCGGGCTACATCCAAGCCTCCAAGGCCCATAACCAAGGGCGCGCCGTCCGCCGGCTTATGACACAATTTCGGCTGGCCTGACCGCACTCGCCCCGCCAAGGTCTCCCCCGCATCAGGAACGAATCGGCCTAAAAAACCGGTTCTGCCAACCGGGCCGGGAGCGGCCACGGTGGATCGAGCGAAAGCTCGGATGTGCGCGGCCACGGGGCTGCGAACCAATCCGCTCCCGCGAACGAAGCCGACCTGATGCCTTGGGTCGGCTTTTTGTTTGCCTGGGTCTGGTGCGCTCAACCTCCAACCGCACCCATCACATGCCCACGAGCACTCAGACCGCCGCGCTCCGGATCAACCTGGACAACGCCAACCACCACCTTTGGAACAACCACGGCACGTGGTTCCTGCACTACACCGTGCACCCGACGCCCGTCACCAAGGAGCGGATCCGCCGCACGCTCGGCACCCGGGACATCCGGATCGCCCGGGATCGTCGCGACGACTTCTTCACCCAACTCACCCGTCAGACCGATGCGGTGGCGGCGTGAGGCTGGCGCCGACGGAAGGAACCTTCCCCTTGCCATCCCGCAAGAGGGGGGCTCATCGAGCCAGCCCTAACCCGCCATCGCGGTTCAGGAATCAGGGCGGGGCCACTGGAGTCAGATTCCCCCGCCAGAGGTCGCGGTAGATCGCGTTGTCGGGCACAGCCACGCGGCTGGCGTCGAATCCCCGTTCCTCCATGTAATCGAGACCGTAGTGGAACGAGGCCAGCAGGACCGGATAGGAGAACGGCACCTTCCTCCGCTGCAGGTAGCTTCGCGTATAAGCGAGGTAGTCGATGCCCGCCTCGAGGTTGGCCCGCCAATCCCAGACCGTGGGCTCATAGGGCCGCGACGACACGGCCTTCCAGGCCCCGGGCATGAGCTGCATCAGGCCCCGGGCCGAGCCATTCTTGGCCTTGTGGTCGAAGTTGGATTCCGCCGCCACCAAGGCGTAGATAAACGCCGGGTCCATCCGGTAGCGCGTGGCCCGCGGCTGGATCGCCGCCCAGATCTCGGCCTTCGTCGGCGGGGGTTGCTCGACCACCGGCTCGGTCCGACGGCAGCTGGACAAGGCGGCAAACACAAGGCCGAGAGCCACAAAATACAGGGTTGGTCTGATCCAAGGCATGCCGATCCGGTTTTAACCACGGATTACACGGATGGAACGGATTAGGAAGACACTAATCGGGAATCCAAACCGGTTTTTGCGACAGAGGCACAGAGCTCACAGAGGTCGGATGCTTTGGCATCCGGACACTGAATTCCGAAACCAAAAACACCGAGGCTTGGG
>CAIYFD010000075.1 GCA_903925425.1 uncultured Opitutia bacterium
ATGGGCGGCATCGCCCAGCAGGGTCACGCGGTCAAAGGTCCAGCGGGGCACGGGATCGCGGTCAACGAGCGGGAACTCGTACACCTCCGGCGCCCCGGCGATTAAGGCGGGCGCGTCGAGCCAGTCGAACTTCATGCCCGCGAACGCCGGCGCAAAATGCGCTCGATCGGCGAGGCGGTTCCAGTCGCGCGGGATCGGCGCCTTGCCGCCCCCCACTTGCAGCTCGGCGATCCAGTTGATCAGCGCCCGGCCGCGGGCCGCAGCGTCGGGACAGATCGGGTAGGCCACGAATTTCACGTCGGGGTGGCCGGCCATGATCATCGTCTTGCCCGTGAGAAAAGGCGGACCCTCCGTGATGCCGCGCCACAGGATGCGACCCCCGAACGGCGGCGTGGCCTCGCTGGGATAAAACGCGCGCCGCACAACGGAATGGATGCCGTCGGCGCCAATGAGCACGTCGCCGCGCTCCTCCCCCACGGTCTCACCCGTCGTGCGATCGGTGAAGCGGGCCGTCACGCCGGCGCCGTCCTGCTCGAAGCCGGCCAAATGGTGACCGGTATGCACCTGCCCGCGCCCGAGGCGCTCGACCGCGGCGTCGTACAACAGCATTTGCAGGCGGCCACGATGAATCGAGTACTGCGGCCAGTGGTAACCGGCGGCGCGGCCGCGCGGCTCTCGCCAGATGAGCGAGCCGGCCTTGTTGTAGTAGGCCAGCTCGCCGGTCGCGATCGAGGCCGCGGCCAGCGCGGGATCGAGCCCGAGAATCGTCAGCTCGCGGACGGCGTGCGGCAGCAGGTTGATGCCGACCCCGAGCGGCTTCATCGGCCGGACCGACTCATGGACGCTGACTTCAACGCCCAGGCGATGAAGGTGCAGGGCCGCGGTCAGTCCGCCTGGCCCGGCCCCGATGATAATGACCTTCATGCGTTGATCAGGGCGCCGTGCTCTCGTACGATGAGGCTTGGTCGGCCGGGCCGCCGATGTACTTGGCGTAATTGGGATAGGACACGAGCGGCATGCTGCGATCACCCGCGGTAACCACCAGCGTCTTCGCCGGCGGCTCGTTGCGCTCCACCCACGCCATGAGGTAGGCGAACCGGTCGTAAGTGTTGGGGATCTGGAACGGGGTCATCGCCTGCCCGTCGCCGTTGGTACCGTAGCTGTTGCCGGTCAGGCCGTGGCCCGCCTGCGGGATGACAAAGAAACGCGCGAAGGCGTCCACGTTGTCGCGGCCCATCTTATCGAGGACCGACTGGTAGTAATCGAGCTGCGCGCCCGGCGAAGCCAAGGTATCGTTGGTGCCGATCGTCACGATCATCTTGCCGCCGCGGCGGTAGAACGCGGAGAGGTCGGGATTGGTCGAATCCAGCCACTGCGAAATCTGTTCGCGGCGCTTATTCAACACGCCGCCCTCGATGTAATCGAGCGGGTTGGCCGCGAGGTTCTGCATCAGCATGCCGGTCACGCCGGCCACGCCGAGATGGGTGTGCATCGGTGCACCTTCGGCCGCGCCTTCCTGGCCGCGATAACGGGTCGGGAGGATCAAGCCGCTGCCGGAAGGATCGGTGTTGGGCACCCACATGCCGAAACTGGTAACGCCATTGGCCAGCGGGGAGGCGAATTTGTAGCGGCTGTAGACCATCTTCAGGGTCGAGATCTGTCCGTCCGTGAGCTTCGCATTGGCCGAGGTGTCGGTCGGGTCCGGATCGACGCCATTCGGGGCCCGGAGCGCCGCCCACGGGTTGCGGTTCGGGTCGCCCTGCGACAGGTCGAAGAGCTTCCGCGCGGCCACGTAGTTGTTGATCACACCATCGGCGAGACCGTCCAGCTTGTCGGCCTGGCGGATGAATTCGCCGCGGATGGCGTTGACCTTCGCCTGGGTGATCCAGTTCGTGAGGGGCTTCTCCTGGATCCGAATCCACTCGGGGGCCAGCATGAGCGAGGAGAAGTTCACGATCGGCACGTTTGCGACGATCCCGTCGTAGTCGGCCGGGTAGCGCTGGGCGACGGTCAGGGCCTCGCGGCCGCCCTGCGAGGTGCCGACATAGTAATTGAAGACCGGCCGCGCGCCGTAGACGCGCTCCATGATGACCATGGCCGCGTCATGGGCCTTCTTCATCTGCATGTAGCCGATGTTGCGGATCGCCTCCTCGTTGAGCGCCCAGTCCTCCGTCGCGGGAGCACCACCGCCAGCGCCGCGCCCGGCCGGCGCGGGACCCGCGGCAGGTCCGCCGGCCGCATTGGCCGGGGCCGCTGGCGCGTTGCCGGCACCCGGACCGCCCGGACCGGCGTTGCCCGGAGCACCACCGGGGGCGCCGGGACCGCCGGGACCGCCCCGTCCGCGGCCGCCCGCCCCGCCGCGGCCGGCCATCTGATGTCCGGAGTCGCTGCCGTAGGTGGCGATGCCTTGGGCAAGGTAGTTGCCGGCGGTGAGATTAGGAATGACGCCATTGTTGCCGCCGCCGCCCAGCTGGGAGGCCCGCCGGGACCATGACGCAGGCAGCACGACCCGGAAGTTGATCAGCTTTCCCGTGGGATCCACGGGTGCCATCGATCCTTCGATGATCGCATAAGCCCCGGCATTCCCTGTGGCCTCGACCCACTGCGGGGCCGACAGCGTCACGCCGCTGACCGGCTCGCCAATGGCGGACACGGGGATGCTGGTGCCGACCTTCTCGGCTGTGACGTCTGCAGCGGTGATGACCCTGGCGGCCGGGACCGGAAGCCGGGAGCCCGCGGCGGGGATTGGGGCGACCGCGGCCGCCCGCAGCGACGGGAGCGCACCGAGCAGGAGGGACACGGGGAGCGCGATGAGGGCAAGACGCCGGGAGAACCGGCGCGCACACAGGGGAAGGCAATGGGTTTTCATGCGGGCGGGGAGTATTTCTGGGGAAAAGTTACCGGGGCGTGACGGAACCGGATGGTCCGGGGCGCCGCGGGGTTGAGGGACGGGGGTGCATCCGCGGGCGCCGCGGAAGGAGAAACTTAGTTATAGAAGAGAAACACATGGCAACAGTCATTTCGACCGCCCCCGCGCCGGAGTTCGGGTTTGACGGCGCTGCGGCCATATACTTATGACTCATAAGCAATCAATCCGACCGGGTTAATCCCGCCCGCCCCGCACCCCGATGAAGGTTCCCGTCACCCCTTTCCCCCGCGCCCGCATTCCCTACGGCACCTGGGGTACCAGCTATTTCCCGGCGTGGCAGACCTCCGCCATGGCCGAGGTGAACATCGGCCAGTTCGCCGCGGAGTCCATGGCCCGGATCATGGGACTGCGGCAGGTGCCGGTCCGGGCGATCGAATACCTCGTCGCCGGCTCCACCATTCCGTGGCGGTGGAAATTCTCGAATGCCCCGCTGCTGTCCGCCATCCTGGGCCACCGCGTGCCCGGCTGCCACGTGGAGCAGGCGTGCGCAACCGGTCTGCTCGCCGTGGTGCAGGGCGCGATGGAGGTGCAGAGCGGCGGCTCCGGCGTGGTCGGCGTGCTCACTTTCGACCGCACCAGCGATTCGAGCGTCGGCATCTTTCCCGAGCGGCGGTCGCCGGCGCGGACCCTCGCGCTCAATGACGTGTGGGACAACTTCGGCTTCGACCCCGGGTCCGGTTTCGCGACCCTCGCGACCGCGGGCAATACGGCGCGCAAGTACAAGCTGGACCGACGTGAGGTCGATGAGCTCACGGCCTGCCGCTACGAGCAGTATTTTGCGGCCAAGCAATCCGGCTTCCTCGACCGTTTCGCCGTCCCCCTCGAGGTGCTCAATCCCAAGGGCAAGGTCCAGGGTCGCATCGACGCGGACACGGGCGTCAAGCCAGTCACCCTCGACACGCTGCGCAGTTTGTCCGAACTCGCGCCCTGCGTCACCGCCGGCGGGCAGACCCATCCCTCCGACGGACTCGCCACCTTGCTGGTCGCCACGCCCGAGCGGGCGCGCGAGCTCAGCCGCCGGCCCGAGATCGACATTCAGCTCGTGGCGAAGGCTTACGTCCGCTCCGGCTCAGGTTTGATGCCCGAGGCCCCGACCCTAGCCGTGGCAAAACTGCTGCAAGACACCGGGCTCAGCCTCGACCAGATGGCCGTGGTCAAGAGCCACAACCCTTTCGCGGTCAACGATGCGGTTTTTGCGAAGGTCCACCGCTATGACTGGAAGGCGATGAATCGCACCGGATCCTCGCTCGTCTGGGGCCATCCCCAGGCGCCGACCATGACGCGGATCGTGATCGAGGCGCTCGAGGAAACCGTCGAGCGCGGCGGCGGCTACGCCCTCGTGATGGCTTGCGCGGCGGGCGACATCGGCGTCGCCGCCCTGTTCAAGGTGAGCTGACCCCGGAATTTACGGCATGAAACAACAGCTGCGACAGCCCACTCTCGAAACGCTCGGACTCGGTTCCGTCCTGGAAATCTTTGCGCGCGGCGCGCTGCCCGTGGCGACGACGGACTTGGTGGACCGCGTCTTCGGCCCGGCCGGCCAGCGCGGTGCGCTCGTGATCTCGGGCGCCAACGGCATCGTCGGAGCCGGCAAGACCATGCAGCTCGGTTCACGCCTCGAACCCTACGGCGTCCCGGTGGTGGCACTGGATTTCCCCGGCGGGCCTTCGGGCTTGGCGAAACAATATCCCGGGCTCGTGAAGACTTTCGGCCCGGAGCAGGCGGCCCGGATCATGGGCAACGTCACCCAGCTCACGTACGACGGCACGCGCCTGCCGCCGCAGCTCGCAGCCTTCAAGCCACGTTTCCTGCTCGAGGCGATCCCCGAGGTGCTGGAGCTGAAGAAGGCGCACTACCGGCTCTTCCGCTCGTCGTTCCCGGAGATCGAGATCCGCTCGGTGACCTCCGGTTTCCCGTCACGCGAACTCGGCGTCAGCATCACG
>CAIYFD010000076.1 GCA_903925425.1 uncultured Opitutia bacterium
AACGACGGCCAGCACCAGGACACCGGCGCGAAGATGATCCACGCCGCGAACAACACGACGTCCAACATCGTCGCCAAGTCCATCTCCGTCGGCCAGGGCCGCAGCACCTACCGTGGCGTTGTCCACATCCCGAAGCACCTCAAGGGCTGTAAGAACAACACCGAGTGCGACGCGCTGCTGATCAACACCAACAGCCGCACCGACACCTATCCCGCCATCACCGTCCGCGGCGATCAAAACGCCACCCAGCACGAGGCCTCCGTCTCGAAGGTGAACGAGGAAATGATCTTCTACATGCAGCAGCGCGGCCTCACCGAGGGCCAGGCGATGAGCCTCGCCGTCAACGGCTTCATCAACGATCTCGCCCGCCAGTTCCCGATGGAATACTCCGTCGAACTCAAGCGCCTGATCGACCTCGAGATGGAAGGCAGCGTCGGCTGAACCAGCATTGAAGTGCAAAGATGCCAAGTCGCGAGGATCGCCCCCAGCCCTGCCTTCTTCGTTGCGAACTTAGCATCTTTGAGCCTTCGCGCTTAAAACAATCTTAAGATGACCTCTTTGACTGACACCCCCTCGCTCACCGGCTCCTTCACCGCCGAGGCTTTCGCCGCGCATCTCGCGACGCAGAAATCCGCCCCCGCCTGGTGGCTCGAGCGCAAGCGCGCCGCCTTCACGCAGTTCGCGGCCCTGCCCATGCCCGCCCGCACCAACGAGGGCTGGCGCTTCAGCAACATCGGCACGCTGACGCTCGATGGCTTCGCGCCGGCTTCGCCGGCGAATCTCAAATCTCAGATCTCAGATCTCAAATTCGAGGCGATCACCTCGCTCACCTTCGCCAACAACACCCTGGCCAGCCGCACCGCCTTGCCCGCGGACCTCGCCGCCAAGGGCGTGATCGTCACCACGCTCGCCGAGGCCATCGTGCAGCACCCCGACCTGCTCAAGGCCCACTTCATGGCCCAGCCGCAGAAGCTCGGCTCCGAGAAATTCGCCGCCCTGCACACCGCCTTCGTGACCGACGGCTCCTTCATCTACGTCCCGAAGGGCGTCGAGGTTCCCGCGCCCATCGTCGTCACCCATGTCGCCTCCGGTCCGGGTGCCGCCGTGTTCCCCCACACGCTCGTCGTGGCCGAGGAGAACTCGAAAGTCACCGTCGTCGACTACTTCGTCTCGGCCGATGCCTCCGCCCACTTCGCCTGCGGCGCGAACGACCTCTACGCCGGCCACGGTGCCCAGCTCACCTACGTCGCCGCGCAGAACTGGTCGCCCACCACGCTTTCGTTCCAGTTCAATTCCACGGTCGTTCGCCGCGACGCCCGCGTGCAATCGCTCAACCTTCACCTCGGCGCGCGCCAGGCCCGGCACGAGTCGCTCTCCCAGCTCCAAGCGCCCGGCGCTTTCTCCGAGATGCTCGCACTCACCGTCGCCATGGGCTCCCAGGAGTTCGACCAGCGCACCCTGCAGATCCACCAGGCGGCGAACACGAAGTCCGACCTGCTCTACAAGAATGCGCTGCGCGACACCACCCGGACGATCTTCTCCGGCTTGATCATCGTCGATCCCGACGCGCAGAAAACCGACGCCTACCAGAGCAACCGCAACCTGATGCTGAGCGACGACGCCGAGGCCAACTCGCTCCCCGGGCTTGAGATCCAGGCCAACGACGTGCGTTGCACCCACGGCGCCACCAGCAGCCGCATCGACCCCGAGCAGGAGTTCTATCTCCAGTCCCGTGGCATCGCCAAGGCCGCGGCCGACGAGCTCCTCACCTTCGGCTTCTTCGAGGAAGTCCTCAACCGGCTCGAGAACGACGCCCTCCACGAGGCGCTGCGCGAGCTGATCAAGACGAAGTTCTGATCAGGAATGCGGAAAGCGGGAAAGATACCGTGATCGATCCGATACCTGCCTGAACCATTCCTTCTTTCCTGATTTCCACCTTCAATCCCGTCCCATTTCACGAATGATCGACCGCGACCGCATCCTCTCCCGCGATGTCACCGCCACCCAGATTCCGTCTGGTGACCGGACGCCGCTCCCCGCGGGCACGCGCATCACGATCTCCCAGACGCTCGGCGGCACCTACACCGTCGCGACCGACTTCGGCCTGTTCCGCATCGACGCCAAGGACGGCGATGCCCTCGGCGAGCAAGTCGTCGATCACAGCGTCAAGACCGGCACCCTCGCCGACGGCGCGCCCGACCCGCAGGCGGTCTGGGACCAGCTCCGCCTCGTCTTTGATCCCGAGATCCCGGTCAACATCGTCGACCTCGGCCTCGTCTACTCGATGGACGTCGTGAAGGCCGACGCCGGCCACAAGGTGAACGTCGCCATGACCCTCACCGCGCCCGGCTGCGGCATGGGTCCAGCGATCGCCGAGGACGCGAAGTCCAAGATTCTCCTCGTTCCCGGCGTCGCCGATGCCGACGTCCGCATCACGTGGGAACCACCCTGGAATCAGTCCATGATCTCCGAAGAGGGGAAGATGAAGCTGGGATTGATCTGAAGCGGAGCGGCGCTTTCCCGCGTTTGCGCGCGGGGGGCGGGCCCGCCCGTTGAGGTCTTTCCTGCTCGGGCCAATGGGCTGGGTCAAATCCCGCCCCATCGTCTACCCGCACGATCATACTCAAGAAAGCGGCCTTCCTCCCCCGACGAGGATCGTCCCCCGTCCAGCGCCCACGTGCCCGCCCCGCGCTGGGGCCGGCGGAAGCGGCCCCGCTGATCCGGCCAAGAGAGAACTGGCATCGTTTCCAGCGCCCCTTGCGAGCGGCCTGGAAGCGCGTATTGTGTTCCATGTACAACAAGGACTACAGCAAGGAAATCGGGCTGGATTGCGGGGAGCGAGTGG
>CAIYFD010000077.1 GCA_903925425.1 uncultured Opitutia bacterium
CTCCCGGCTTTCCCGCGAGGGTCAGTTCTGCAGCGTCTTCAGCCGGATGTTGCGATACTCGACCTTGAACGCCTGGCCGACATGCATCTGGAGGGCGACGATGCCTTCCCGGGCGCGGACCTTGTCGTCCTCGTCGATCAGAACCATGGAAACCCGGCCATTGAGGATGTGGATCAGGATATTGCCCTTCGCGATGATATGGTAGGTATTCCAGCCGTTCGGCACGAAGCTGTCGCCAATCTCGGCCGGTGTGCCGATCGCGCCGAGAAGCTTGAAGACGCCATTGTCGTCGATGCGCATCATCTGGCCGCGCGGCACCATGATGTTGCGGCGGCCGCGCTCCTCGCCGAGATTGCCGGGGTACATGTTGGCGTAGTCCATGTCGGCCTGGTAGCCGCCCACGACCCATGGGCCGACCTCGGTCATGTTTTTGCTCCGATACTGAATGCCGCTGTTGGTGCCGTTCATCCGGAACTCGGCCTTGAGTTCGAAATCCTTCACGGTGCCGGCGCGCCAGATGAGGAAGGTGTTCACGTCGACGACCTTGTCGGGCGTGCTCTCGCCGATGATGGTGCCGTTCTCGGCGCGCCAGAATCTCGGGTCGCCGTCCCAACCCGTCAGGGTCTTGCCGTCAAAGATCGAGACAAACCCCTTGTCATCGTCGGCCAGGACGGGACCAGCGAGGCCGCCGCCGCGTCCTCCGGCGCCCGCCGCCGTGAGGCGGGTGATGGCCGCCGACCTGAGCGAGTCAGGCAGACGATCGGGACCGGCCTGAAGTTTGGCGAAGTTGTCGGCACGGGCGGTCGCGAGGGCCTGCTCGGCCGCGGCGAGCGCGGTGGCCTTAGCGGTGACGTCGGCGGGGTTTGCGGGGACCACGAGGCTCGCGGCCGCAAGGGCGCTGCGCGTGCTGGCCGCCGCCGTGGCGAGAGTGGCGGTGGCCTGGCTCACCGCGTCGACCGCGTTCTGCTGGGCGGTCGTGAGCAGGTTCGCCAGGAGCGGGGGCAGCGGGGCCATGGCGTCGGTACGCGGCCAAACCACGGCGGCGCCGCGGCCGCCGGCGGCGGGTGCCTGCGCGAAAGCGGAACTGGAGAGAACGAGGACAAGCAGGCCGCCCGCGAGCGGGCGGAGCCAGGACGGTTGGGACCGGGGGTTGAACGGGTCGGTTTTCATTTTATGGGGTCTGTCAGGGGGTCGGCCACGGTACGGGAAAGGGGAAATCTCGCGAGTGGAAAGGTGCGGCGCCGGCGGCGCGGCTCAGTTGTAGAGCCAGTACTTTTGGGTCTGCTGCTGGTAGATCGTGTTGCGCGCCTGCCAGGTCTTTTCGAAGCCCGCGAGGTCGACCTTCGCGCCGTCGCGCAGGAGGGCGTTCAGGAATTCATGGGATCCGACCTCCTTGCTGAAGAGGCTGGTCTTATCGGCGAGGAACTTGGCCATGGGGTTGGGCGGGTTGAGGCGGCAGGCCAGACGCATGAGCTCGAAGCTGAACTGGGTGGGATCCCACGCGTTCCAGTCGGTGACGTCCACGTAGGCGCCGGTGGCCGTCTTGCCCGCGGCGTCGGTCACCGTGAGCTTGCGGAAGCCGACGCCCGGGACCTTGAGGGCGGCGAGCTGCAGGAGGAGCTGGTCGGTGGTCATCCCCTTGAAGGCGATGCCACGAAAGACGTAGTTTGTGCCAATGCCATGGGTGAACCCGGTGTTCTCACAGCCCAGCCCGACCATCGCGTAGCCGACCACGGCGGAGAAATCCTGGATATTGGGCGAGGTGCCGATGAACCTCAGGCCGGTCTCGGGCCAGGTCATGGAACGGTTCCAGCCGCGCATCGGAATGACCGTGAGCTTGCCCTTGGCCCGGACGGCCTCGGACACATCGACGAGCACCCCCGGGGCCTGCGCCGCCATGCGGGCGAGTTCGCCGATGGTCAGGCCGTGTACATAAGGTACGCGGTAGCCGCCGACACCGCTCCGGAGGTCGGCATCAAGGAGTGGACCGCTCACTTTGAGTCCGCCGAGGGGATTCGGGCGATCGAGCACGACGACCTCGACGCCGTTTTCAAAGCAGCCCTCGATGGCAAAACGCATCCAGACCGCGAAGGTGTAGGAACGCACGCCGATGTCCTGCAGGTCGACGACGACCGTCTGGACGCCCTTGAGCTGCTCCTTGGTCGGCTTGCGGGTCCGGCCGTTGTAGAGGGAGAGGACGGGCAGGCCGGTACGCGGGTCCTTGTAGTCCTCGAAATATTTCCCGGCGGAGAACTCGTTGTTGACGCCGTGCTCGATGCCGAAGAGCGCGACGACCTGGACGCCCGGGGCGCGGCGTAGCACGTCGATCGTGCTCACGCCCTGCCGGTTCACGCCGGCCGTGTGCGACAGGACCGCGACGCGCTTGCCCTTGATCGCGGCGAAGCCCTGCGACTCGAGCACGTCGATGCCGAGCATGATGGGACCGGCCGGTTCGGGCGGCGTGACCGTGAGGACGGGGGCGACCGCCGGGCGTGCGGCGGAGGTCGCAGCGGCCGGCGATTGGGACGACCCGGTGGCGCTGCACCCGAGCAGGGCGGAGAGCGCGACGATTGGCAGGCAGAGGTTTTTCCAGGGGAGGGTCCCGACCATGTTGGTGCGGGTACTGTGGCGCGGCCCCGGCGACCGTCGAGCCGGAAGCGGGCGACGCGGCTTCTAATCAGCCTTGGATTGGACCGGCAAAAGCGATTGGGTGGCGCGGCATGAAACACCCCATCATCGCCGGTTTGGTCCTGTCCCTTTCCCTTTCCGGCCTCGTCGGAACGATGCGCGCCGCCGAGGCGGCCGACCTCGCCGCGGGTCCCAGCCAGACCCCGCTGGTCGGACCGATCCTCAACCTCGGCACTCGCAAGGCCGCGCCGGAACTTGCGCCGGCCTCGGCGGAGGGCGAACAGACCATCCGGCGCATGAAGGCCCCAGCCGGTTTCAAGATCTCCCTCTGGGCCGCCGAGCCGATGCTCGCCAATCCCGTCGCC
>CAIYFD010000078.1 GCA_903925425.1 uncultured Opitutia bacterium
CATCATCCGCCTTGGGCGGCGGTCGCGCGCCGACCATTGCAGAATTCAATCGCGGCCGAGGCCCCGCCTCGGCCCTACCCGCAATCAATCCCACGGCGGGCAACGGAGTGCCCGCCCTACCGGATAACTGCCGGCTGGTGTGGTCAGAGTCCGATGACCTCCCGGGCCTCGTGGTGGACAAGTTCGGCGAGACGCTCGTGGTGCAGATCCAGAGCCTCGCGCTGGAGCAGCGCGGCGGCCTGATCGGCGACCTGCTGGCCGAGGCGCTCAAGCCGGCCGAGATTATCTTCCGCAACGACGCTCCGATCCGCCGGCTCGAGGGCCTGCCGCTCGAGGTGCACACCCGTTCGGGCAAGCCGTGGGCGCCGCGCTGGGTAAAGATCGACGGTTTCGATTACTGGCTCGACCTGCTGTCGGGACAAAAGACCGGATTCTACCTCGACCAGCGCGCGCAGCATCCGCTGGTGGCGAAGTACTGCGCGGGCAAACGCGTTCTCGACGCTTTCTGCAACCAGGGTCCGTTTGCCCTCCATGCCGCCCGGGCGGGAGCGTCGTACGTGCTCGGGCTCGACAGCGCGGAGGACGCCATCGCGGCGGCCGGGCGCAATGCCAAGCGCAACGGCGTGCCGGCGGAGTTCGCCGCGGCGAATGTCTTCGACTGGTTCAACGATGCCGCGCGCGGGGGCGACGTTCCCTGGGACGTGATCGTCCTCGATCCGCCACCGTTCGCGAAATCGAAGAGCGCCCTCGAAGGCGCGCTGCGCGGTTACAAGGAGATCAACCTGCGCGCGCTGCAGCGGCTCGCGCCGGGCGGCGTCCTCGCGACGTACACCTGCTCGCATCACATGCAGGACGCCGAGCTGCGCTCCGTGCTGGCCGGCGCCGCGGCCGATGCGAAGCGCAAGGTGCGGATCGTGGAATTCTGCCACCAGCCGACGGATCACCCGGTGCTCGTGACGATGCCGGAGAGCGAGTACCTGCGCGGGTATATCGTGCAGGCGGAGTGAGCCCGTACTCGTTCTCATTCTCTTACTCGTTCTCGTTCTCCATACCGATCAAACGGATTATCGGACCAGAGAACGAGAACGAGTAAGAGAACGAGAACGAGGCAAGCCGCGGAAACAAAAAGGCCGGGCGATGAAGCCCGGCCTGAAGCCTTCAGCACCGGTTGTCCGGCACTTGAGCGTTGGGAGTTAAGCGTTAAACGTTGAGCGTTCGCGGGCAGAGCCCGCTTCCGGCTCACATTTTGCCGCCGTAGATCGCGCTGGCGCCGAGCTCTTCCTCGATGCGGAGGAGCTGGTTGTACTTCGCAACGCGGTCGGTGCGGCAGAGCGAGCCGGTCTTGATCTGGCCGGCGTTGGTGGCGACGGCGATGTCGGCGATGGTGACGTCCTCGGTCTCACCGGAGCGGTGGGAGATGACGGCAGTGTAGTTGGCCTCCTTGGCCATCTCGACGGCGTCGAGGGTCTCGGTGAGGGAGCCAATCTGGTTCACCTTGACGAGGATCGAGTTGGCGGTGCCGGTCTCGATGCCCTTCTTGAGGAACTCGGTGTTGGTGACGAAAAGATCGTCGCCCACGAGCTGCACGCGGTCGCCGATGGCGTCGGTGAGCTTCTTCCAGGTGACCCAGTCGCCCTCGGCGCAGCCGTCCTCGATCGAGATGATCGGGTACTTGGAGGTGAGCTTGCGGTAGAACTCCACCATCTGGTCACCGGTGAGGATCTCGCCGGAGGACTTCTTGAAGACGTAATGCTTCTTCTCCTTCACGTAGAACTCGGAGGCGGCGACATCGAGGGCGAGGTTGATCTCCTTGCCGAGCTTGTAGCCGGCGTTCTTCACCGCGAGGGCGATGGCGTCGAGCGCGGCCTCGGTCGAGGCGAGCTTGGGGGCGAAACCGCCCTCGTCACCGACGGCGGTGGCAAGGCCCTTGTCCTTGAGGACCTTCTTCAGCGAGTGGAAGATCTCGCAGCCCATGCGGAGGGCCTCGGAGAAGCTCTTGGCGCCGGTCGGCATGATCATGAACTCCTGGAAGTCGATCGGGGCGTCCGAGTGGGCGCCGCCGTTCATGATGTTCATCATCGGGACCGGGAGGACCTTGGCGTTCGGTCCGCCGAGGTACTTGTAGAGGGGTTGACCGAGGGCGGCGGCGGCGGCCTTGGCGGTCGCGAGGGAGACGCCGAGGATGGCGTTGGCGCCGAGCTTCGCCTTGGTCTTGGTGCCATCGAGCTTGATCATGGCGGCGTCGATGCCGGTCTGGTCGCAGGCGTCCCAGCCGAGCAGGGCGGGGGCGAGCTTGCCCTTCACATTGCCGACCGCCTTCTGGGTGCCCTTGCCGCCGTAGCGGGCCTTGTCGCCGTCGCGGAGCTCGATGGCCTCGTGCTCGCCGGTGCTCGCGCCCGAGGGCACGGCGGCGCGGCCGAGGTGGCCGGAGGCGAGGCGAACGTCGACCTCGACGGTCGGATTGCCGCGGGAATCGATGATCTCACGGGCGGTGATGGCGGTAATGGTGGTGTTCATGAGGAAGTGGAAAGTGAAAGTGTCGGGATAAAGAACCGGGAGCAAAGTTCACGCCGTCCGCGAGGGAAAGGGGAAAATGGCGGACAAAAGGCAGGGATAGGGGCGGTTGCCCTCCACCGCCCTGAGATTGCCCGGGGCCTCAAGCGGGGGGCGGGGACCAACGGGCGCTACCTTGCGTCGGGACAAACCCGTCCCTCAGAACGGCGCGCGGGTGTTCCCGAGCTTGGACATGAAGCGCTGGAAGGCGCCGAGAGGCTTGGGGCGGACGTCCTCGGGGATCTGGTCGACACACTTCCGGTCGACCGCGATGCGGCCAACAGTGAGTCCCTCGTAATTTCGCGTCTCAATCATCTCCACGGTCAGGAGTTCAGCGGGAATCTGGTCGAGATGCCCCTCGAAAGCCGCGGCATGGAGGGGGGTGTCGCCGTTATCGTTGCGCGTGAGCAACAGCTCGGCCGTGAGCACCTTTGCCGGGATCCGGTCAAGCTGGCCGGTTTCGGCCGCGGCATGGATCGGAGTGAAACCGGTCTTGCTCGCCACCACGAGGGTGCGGGCATTGAGCAGCGCAGCAGGAATTTGCCCGAGATGACCAGCAATCGCGGCCGAGTGAATGGGGGTGTCGCCCGCGTTGGTCGTCTGCAGAATCGCATCCTCGGTGAGCAGTTCCGGGGGCAGCTGGTCGAGGTGGCCGTTGAGGGCAGCGACGTGGAAGACGGTTTCGCCGCTGATGTTTTTTTCCCGCAGCCGCTCCGGCGTGATCAGGCTGGCCGGTAGCCGGTCGAGGGCGCCGTGCTCCGCGGCCTCATGGAAAATGGTCTGGCCGAGGTGCGTCTTCTGGCCGAGATCCGCCGTCTGCAGTACGCCGAGGGGAATCTGCCCGAGATGGCCGTAGCCGGCGGCGCTGTGCAGGGCAGTGTAGCCGGCGTTGCTGATCAGGGTGAGGTTCTCGTGCGTGAGCAGGGCGGATGGAATCTGGTCGAGGTGCCCCCCGAGCGCCGCCTGATGGTAAACCGTGTACCCGGAATCGTTGCGCGTCGCGAGCAGGCTGGCCGTCAGCATCCCCGCCGGAAGCTCATGCAGGAGTCCACGCCGGGCGATGGCATGCAGCGGGGTGTGTCCCGAGGAATTCCGCGTGGTCAGGTTGACCACCGTCAACGCCTCAACCGGAAGGCCGGTAAGCGATCCCGTGCGAGCGGCGGTGAACAGATCGATCGAGTCCATGAGGTACGGGAACAGGCAAGCACGCGCCGGGAGTGAGGCAACGGAAAACCCAAAAACGGACCGGGCCGTTTCGGGCCTGCCGCACCGGCGGTTTATGGCGTTCCGGGCGGACATTTCCGGGCGGTTTCCGGACTTCAGTTTTGTCACGCCGCGCCGAGGAGGGGTTTTGAATTTGCCAAGCCCAAGGCCCCCCTCAGCATCGGGACCATGTCAGCCTCGGAATCCACGCCCGGCGCCCCGCAGAAGGACGCAATCCTCATCATCGACGACGAACAGCCTCTGCTGAACGTATTCAGCAGCGCACTCAGTCCGTTTTTTGAGGTGAGCACCGCCATCTCGGCGCGGGAAGCCGAGTTCCTCCTGTTCAAGAAGTCGTTCAAGGTCGTCATCGCCGACCATCTGATGCCCGGAGGCAACGGCATGAGTTTCCTCGTGCGGGCGCGCGAGGAGTTCCCGCACATGCAGCGCATTCTCGTCACCGGCTACATGAAACCCGAGATGCTGCTCCGCAGCGTCAACGAGGCCGCACTCTTCCGCTATCTGCTAAAGCCCGTGGTGCTGAGCGAGCTGGTCAAGATCGTGCAGGACGCCGTGAAGGCCCACGATCAGGCCGCGGCGCAGAAGTAACCGCGGCGACCTTGTCCCGCAGGAACGGCGCGGTCGGACTGCCCTTGGCCTTGAGGATGCCCGCGAGCGGCCCCTGATAGATCAGCTGGCCGCCGTCGGGTCCGCCGCCCGGCCCGATCTCAACGATGTAATCGGCCTCGGCCAGCAGATCCAGGTTGTGCTCGATCACGATGACGCTGTGGCCCTGGTCCACGAGCGCGTGCAGGAGCCGGATGAGTTTTTCGCAGTCGCTCAGGTGCAGCCCGATCGTCGGCTCCTCCAGCAGGTAGAGATTGCGCGGCGCCTCGCCCCGGCTGCGCTCGCGGTAGGAGGCCAGCCCGCGGGAAAGCTCGGTGATGAGCTTCAGCCGCTGCGCCTCGCCGCCCGACAGCGTCGGGGAGCTTTGGCCGAGCGTCAGGTAACCGAGCCCGCAGTCCACCATGAGCCGGCAGACCTGCGAGAGCTGGGAGTGGAAATCGAAGAACCCCGCCGCCTCGTCAAAGGTCAGCTGCAGCACCTCGCCGATGTTTTTCCCCTTCCACACGATCCCGGCCAGCTCGGGGCCGTAGCGCCGGCCGCGGCAGTCGTCGCAACCGAGGTAGGTGTCGGGCATGAACGCCATCTCGAGCTTGATCCGCCCGGCGCCCTCGCAGGCGGCGCAACGGCCGCCGGTGGTGTTGAACGAGAAACGCGAGGCGCTGTAGCCGCGGAGCTTGGCCTCCGGCAGGGTGGAGAAGAACCCGCGGATCAGGTCGAAGATCCCCAGGTACGTCGCCGGCGTGGAGCGGAGCGTTTTGCCGATCGGGGCTTGGTCAACCTCGATGACGGACCGGAAGCCAGCCGCGCCACGCAGCTCGGTGAAGGGCAATCCCGCCGCGATATCCTCGGGTGACCAACCGGAGGAGCGCAGGAACTCGCGGCCCTTCAGGCGGGGCTTTTGCAGCTTGATCGCCTGGGCTACGGCCGGTCCCAGCAAATCCCGGAAAAGCGTCGATTTCCCGGCGCCGCTCGGGCCGGCCACCATCACCAGCCGGCCGAGGGGCAGGCGCAGGTCGAGACCACGGAGGTTGCGCAGCGTGGCGCCGTCGAACTCGAGCCAGTCGGTCGTCTTCGTCTCGACGGCACGGTAGGCGCCGCGCAGGGGATGTGGGATGCCCCGCGCGAGAAATAGGCCCGTCAGCGAGCGGGCGCTGCGACGGATCTCCGCCGGCGTGCCGGCCGCGAGCAACTCGCCGCCATGAATGCCGGCCGCGGGACCGAGATCGAGGATGCGGTCGGCCCGCGCCATCAATTCGTCATCGTGCTCGACCACCAGCAGCGTGTTCCCCTTGGCGCGCAGGGCCTCGAGCGTACAAATGAGCCGCTCGTTGTCCGCCGCGTGCAGGCCGATGCTGGGCTCGTCGAGCACGTAGAGCACGCCGGTGAGGTTCGAACCGAGCTGCGCCGCGAGCCGGATGCGCTGCGCCTCGCCGCCCGACAGCGTGGCGGTGGCACGGTCGAGCGACAGATACCCGAGCCCAACCTCGTCGAGGAACTTCAGCCGCTCCTCGATCTGCGGCACGATATCCTGCGTGATCAGACGGCCGCGGGCATCAAGTTCGAGCGCGCGGAGATTCACCAGCACCTCGGAGGCAGTCCCGCGCAGCAGGGCCGGCAGCGGCAGCGGCGGGAGTTTGCCGCGAAAATGCAGTTTCACCGACCGGGTGATCCGGTTGAGCCGCGCCCCGTGGCAGTCGGGGCACAGCCGGCCCTCGGACGGCAGTTCCTCGCCGTCGCCGATCCCAAATTCGCGCAGTCGCGCCAGGGATTCATCCTCGGCGCTGGCGGTGTCGTCCTCCGGTTCAAGCATCCACGGCAGCACCCGGCCGTGGCCACGGCAAGTGGGACACCAGCCACGCGGCGAGTTGAACGAAAAATGCTTCGGCTCGAGCTCGGGAAAGGACTCGCCCGTCGCGATGTCCGTACGCGTGCTCGAGAACCAGGAGAGGATGTCGCCGCCGGGGTGGAGCAGGAAGCACGAGCCCTTGCCGAGCGCGAGGGCGGCGTCGAGGGACTCGCCGACCGGGGTTCCATCCTGCAGGTCGGCGACAACCACCTCGATGTCGTGCTCGCTGTAGCGGTCGAGTTTCTGGAAGGCCTCGACCGGCACGAGCTGGCCGTCGATGCGCATGAGCGCGTAGCCCTGCTTTTCGATCCACGTGGCGATGGGCTGGTGGTGGCCCTTCCGGCCGCGGATGACCGGCGCGCACAGGTAAAGGTGCCGCGCCTTCCGGGCCTTCGGGTGCGTGGCGATCGTCTTGGCCAAAAGCCGGCGCAGCGCGGCCGGCGACAACGGCATGACCGGCCGGTCGCTCTCCGGATGGTGCTGCACGCCGAGACGGGCGTAGAGCAGGCGCAGGTACTGCGCGACTTCGGTGATCGTGGCCACCGTCGACTTGCGGGACCCGCGGGTGACGCGCTGCTCGATCGCCACGGTCGGCGGAATGCCCGTCAGCCGGTCAAGCGCGGGCCGCGGCATCTGCTCCACGAACTGCCGCGCGTAGGGCGACATCGATTCCATGAAACGCCGCTGGCCCTCCGCAAAGATGATGTCGAATGCGAGCGTCGACTTCCCCGACCCCGAGACGCCCGTGACCACGGTCAACTGCCGGTGCGGAATCTCCACCGAGAGATTCTTGAGATTATTCTCCCGCGCCCCGACCACCCGGATCATCCCGGGCGCCGGCACCCACAACGCCAGCCCCTCGGCGACCATCCGCTCCGCGGACTTTTCACCTAATAGGTGAAAAGTAGGCGAAGCCTCGGAGGCGTCTGGGAGGACAGCCCGGAGGAAGGGAGAGGTCGCGGTGGCGGCCGCCGCGACGGACTCGGGCGGGCCCTCGGCGACGAGTTGGCCGCCGGCGGAACCGGCGTCGGGGCCCACCTCGAGGATCCAGTCGGCGGACTTGAGGACATCGAGGTTGTGCTCGATGACGACCACGCTGTGGCCGCAGTCAACGAGGGCATGCAGCACCTCGAGCAGGCGCTTCACGTCATGGCGGTGCAGGCCGGTGGTGGGCTCGTCGAGGAGCAGGAGGGCGCCTTGGGCGCCGGAGGACGGAGGACGGAGGGCGGAGGGCGGGTCGGAATCTGTCGACGATGCAACTCGCGCGCCTGACGCAAAGTCACCGAGGTACTGGACCAGTTTCAGGCGCTGGGATTCACCGCCGCTGAGCGTGTTGAGGGGCTGGCCGAGGGTGAGGTAACCGAGGCCGACCCGTACGAGTGGCTCCAGACGCTGCTGGACCTTGGGTTGATCGTGAAACAGGGGCAGGGCATCGGCGACGCTCGTGCCGAGCAGGTCCGCCACGCTGAGGTCGCGCCAATGGATCGCGAGCACCTCGGGGATGAAACGCCGGCCGTCGCAGACCGGGCAGGGCACAAACACGTCGGAGAGGAACTGCATCTCGACGCGTTCGTAGCCGAGGCCGAGGCAATGGCCGCAGCGGCCGTCGCCGGCGTTGAAGGAGAAACTCGAGGCGCTGAAGCCGGCCGCCTGCGCCGCGGGCGTGGCCGCGTAGAGATTGCGGATCAGTTCCCAGGCATCGGTGTAGAGCGCGGGATTGGAGCGCGGCGTGCGCGAGAGCGGCGACTGGTCGACGAGGACAATGTCGCCGAGTTCCGCGGCACCCGTGATCGAGCCGATGACCGCGGGATCCTCGGTCAGCTGATGGCGCAGGGCTTGCAGGCCCTGGTAAATGACGTGGTCGAGCAGGGTGGACTTGCCCGAGCCCGACACGCCGCTGAGACAGACGAGTCGTTGGAGCGGGAGGCGCAGATCCAACTGCGCGATGTTGTGCTTGGAGACACCGTGGAATCCGAGCCAGGGTCCCTTGGGCTCCACCGGTCGGCGCCGCGCCGGGACCGGGATGGAATTCCGGCCGGACAGGTAGGCTCCGGTGATGCTCTTGTCCGAAGCGAGCATCCCGCGGATGTCGCCCTGAAACACCACGTGACCACCCCGGGGACCCGGCTCGGGCCCGATCTCGAGGACATGATCTGCGGCGCGGATCACGGCCTCGTCGTGCTCGACGACCACCACCGTGTTGCCGGCGTCGGCCAGCGAACGGATGATCGCGATCAGGCGGTCGACGTCGCGCGGGTGGAGCCCAACGCTGGGCTCATCGAGCACAAAGAGCGTGTCGACGAGCGAAGTGCCGAGGCAGCCGGTGAGATTCACCCGCTGGACCTCGCCGCCGGAGAGGGTCTTCGAGGGACGGTCGAGCGTGAGGTAGCCAAGCCCGACCTGCTCAAGGTAGCGCAGGCGCGTAAGCATCGAGTCAACCGCCAGCCGCACACTGTGCGCCTCGGGAGCGGACGACGATTCGCTCGGCAGGGCCTCCACCTGCAGCAAGACGAGCAATTCCGACACCGGGAGCCGGTAGAGCTCGGGCATGGTCCGGCCGCGCCATTTCCAGCACAGCGCTTCCGGCTGGAGCCGATTGCCCCCGCAGTCCGGGCACTCGATGTAGCTCCGGTAGCGCGAGAGGAAGACGCGCACGTGCATCTTGTAGGTGTTCTTCTCCAGCCAGCGGAAGAAGCCCTTCACCCCGTACCAGAATTTCGGCCAATCGCGGCCGTCCTCGCCGTAACCCGGCTCGCCATGGATCACGAGGTCGTACTGCTCCGGGGCCAGCGGAACGTTGGTCGGAATGCCGCGGCGCTTGGCGAACTTGCGAAGGTCCTCCTTCGACGCGCTGTAGACCTCGCCCTCCCAGCACTTGATCGCGCCTTCGTCGATCGAGCGTGTCTGGTCGGGGATCGCGAGACGGTAGTCGATCTCGATGATCCGGCCGAAACCGCGGCACTTGGGGCAGGCGCCCAGCGGCGAGTTGAACGAGAACAACGCCGGCGATGACGCCCGAAAGGTCCGGCCCGAACCGGGCGAATGCAGCCCGCGCGAGTAGTGTCCGGCCGGCGTCCAATCCGGCGCCGCGAACAGCCGCACCTCGCCCTGACCGAAATGCAGCGCGGTCTCAGTCGCCTCGAGAAATCGGCCCTCCTGCGCTCCGGCGACCTCCAACCGATCCTGCACGACAAAAAAATGGTTGGTGCCGGCGAGCGCGGCGGCATCGGCGAGAAGGTCTTCCACGCGGAGGACGGCGCCGACCGGGGCCGGCACCAGCACCCGGACATACGACTGCGCCTTGAGATTCTGCAGGATCTCGGCCCAAGAGAGATTATCGGGCTTGGTGACGCGGAACGTGACCAGCACGTTGCGCCCCGCAAGGGCGGCGAGGGTCTTGTTCCAAATGGTCCGCGGATTGTCGTCCTCCACCGGCTCGCCCGTCACCGGGTCGAAACAGGCGGCAACGTGGCTGAACCAGACCTTCGCGTAGTCGGTCAGCTCGGTCATCGTTCCGACCGTGGAGCGCGAGGTCCGGACCGTGTTCTTCTGCTCGATCGCGATCGAGGGCCGGATATTCTCGATCGAGTCGACCTTGGGCTTGTCGAGCAGGTCGAGGAACTGCCGGGTATAGGCGCTGAAGGTCTCGACGTAGCGCCGCTGGCCCTCCGCATGCAGGGTCTCGAAAACCAGCGATGACTTGCCGGCGCCACTCAGGCCGGTGACGACAATCAGCCGGCCCAGCGGCAGATCGAGGTCAAAGCCCTTCAGGTTGTTCTGCCGCACCCCGCGAAGGCGGATGCATTCGGGGGCGGGGCGAGTGACGGGCTGGGACGGCACGCGCTCACGAAGTGCAGCGCGGCGCAAAACTCAACCCCGGCGCGGAGATTATTTCAGGTTAAACCGAAACGGCACTTCCCGTGGCACCGGCCGGCGCCACAAAAGTTCAAACTGAGTTCAAGCCCGGGCTGCGGTCGCGTCGCCCGCGAGCCGACCAAACAGTTCAAGATAAGCCTGCACCTGCCGGGCGGGATCAAAACTCTCCCGGGCGAAGGCCGCCGCGCGCGCCGCCAGCGCCTGACGTTCCGCCGGGGTGGCCCGGGCAAGTTTCACCACGGCCTCCCGGAACGCGGCCCGGTCGTCGCGCGGAATCACCCAGCCGGTTTCGCCTGACCGGAAACACTCGGCCATACCCTGTGCCGCATAGACGACCGCGGGCAGGCCGCGGGCCTGCGCCTCGATCAGGAAATTCGACAACGACTCGCTCCACGAGGCATGGACGGCGATATCGGCCGCGGCGTAGATGGGCGCCGGATCGGCCAGCCAGCCGGGAAATTTCACGCGGTCCGTGAGGCCGCGCTGGGCGGCGAGAGCCTTGCAAGCGGCCAGCTCCGGACCTTCACCGGCCAGCCAAAGCTGCCAGTCCAGATCGGCCGGCAGGCCGGCGGCGATCTCGATCAACTCGCGTTGATTCTTCTCTCGCCGGAACATGGCCACGCAGGCGAGCACCGTGGCCTCGGGCTTTGCGCCGAAGCTCCGGCGGATTTCGTCGTGGCGCGCCGCGCCGGGATTTCCAGACGGTGGGAAGACGAGCGAATTATGGATCACCGTCACGCGCTCCCGCGCCACACCATAAGCCGAGCCCAGATGGTCACAGGCCTCGGCGCTGTTGGCCACGATGTGGCGGACCGTTGCGAGCGAGGCGCGAAATTTTGCCGGCAGGGACTTACCCGTGCGCATCGTGGCGATGACGGCCGCCCGGGGCAATCGCGCCTGCAGGCCGCCGGCGTAACAATTGGCGATGCGGCCCATGCAGAGCACGATAGCGGGATCGAATCCGGCGGCGGCGCCTCGCAGCCCAGGCGCGAACCAATCGAGATGCGTGTCGAAGGGCTGCAGCGCCCGGTGTTCGACGTCGGTGGCGAGCGAGGAGGCGAGGGGACCACCAGGACGGAGCGTGAGAAGCCGCACGCGGTGTCCGGCACTTGCGAAAGCATTGGCCAGCAGTACCGTCTGGCGTTCGGTGCCGCCACTGCGGAGGTGATCCTGGAGGAGGAGGATTTTCATTGCTCGGGTCGGCGGCGGTCGAAGAGTCCCCATTCATCTGATGAAGCATCCTTTGGTCAATCTGCTCGTGCGTTGGACGATCCTGGCGCTGGGCGTCGCGCTGGCCGCCAAGATCGTGCGCGGTATCAGCTACGACAGCGCCTCCACGCTCTTCACCGCCGTGCTGGTCCTCAGTTTCTTCAATGCCATCCTGCGGCCGGTGCTGCTGCTTTTCACCCTGCCGTTCATCATCCTGACCCTCGGCATCGGTGTGTTTGTCATCAACGCCGGCCTTTTCATGCTGGTGGGGCACCTGGTCGACGGTTTCACGGTGAACGGCTTTCTGCCCGCGCTCGGCGGCTCGCTCATTGTCAGCCTGACGAACGTGGTCATGACGCAACTCCTGCGCGACAAGGGCCGCGGCCCGCGCCCGCCGACCGCGCGCCGTTCCTCTGGCGGCGACGTGATCGACATCTGAAACGGTTTGACCGTGCCCGGCGCGCTGCCGACGGTGGGCCATGGCTGAAACCACGGAGTACGACCTGATCGTGATCGGCGGCGGACCGGCGGGCTATGCCGCGGCGATCCGCGCCGGCCAGCTGGGCCGCAAGGTCGTCTGCATCGAGCTCGAGCGCGCCGGCGG
>CAIYFD010000079.1 GCA_903925425.1 uncultured Opitutia bacterium
AGCGAGCGGTGCGCGGGATCGCCGTGATGGATATTGCCCTCGCGCGCCTTGGTCGGACTGCCGGCGTTGGCAAAGTACTGGTTGAGATGGTCGCAGAGGTGCCCGCTCCAGATGAGGTGCCCGCCGAGGCCTCGGTGCGTAAAGCACACGACGTCGGTCGCCTTGTCGGCGAGCAGGGCGAGGGGAACCACGAGACCCTCGTTGCCTTGACCGCCGGTCCCCGTGCCCTTGATCAGGCCTTGGCGAAAGAGATCGAGGATGCGGTTGTCGGCCGTCCGGGCCAGATGCATCCAGGCGAAGATGCGAAGCAGGCTCTCATCGGGGTTCCGGCCGAGCTCGTCGGTGCGGAGTTGGCGGGATTCGAGGATCGCGGGAGTCTGCGGGAATGCCATGGACGGATCCGACGGTGGGGAGGCGATTCGGCGTGGGCAAGCGAGAGTTGCCGGTCTGAAAGAGAGGCGCGGAAGCGCCGGTAGGGTTGCCTCGACGAGTCGACCGTGATGATCACCAAACCAGTTTTGCCACAGAGGCACGGAGAGCACAGAGCCCAAGCCTCGTTTTTAATTTGGGTTCTGAACCCAAGCTATCCGACCTCTGTGAGCTCTGTGCCTCTGTGGCAAAAAAATCCGAAATTATCGCGGCCGGCTCGTCGACCCAGCCCCACCTTGGAGCCGATCAGGGCGCCGGTCAGATCTTCGCCAGCAGCTTTTCCTTCAGCGCGGCCTTCGGCATCATGCCGACGATCTGCTCCACGACCTTGCCGCCCTTAAAGAGCAGCATCGTGGGGATGGCGCGCACGCCGTAATCGGCCCCGATGGCCTCGTTCTCGTCCACGTTGACCTTGGCGATCGTCAGCTTGCCGTCCAATTCAACGGCGATCTCCTCAAGGATCGGGGCGATGGCCTTGCAGGGTCCGCACCAGGGCGCCCAGAAGTCGACGAGCACGGGCGTAGCCGAGGTCTCGACGGTCGATTTGAAATTGTCGGTGGTGAGATTCGTGATTTTGGCGGACATGTTTAAGGTGGGCAAAGAGGGGTTAAGTTTTCGCGGGAAGGCAAGCGCCGGTCGGGTCAGCGCGGGGTGGACTTGCCGATGATTTCGGCGAGCTCGGTGGGTTCGACCTCGTTGAGGTCCTTGCGGCGCTGCTTCAGCTCCTCGAAGGTCTTGACCACGGTTTCGGTCATGCGCTCGTGCGTTTCGGCGGAGCCGCCGGCGATGACGAAGCGTTCGCCGCGGGTGACGCGCTTGTGGCCGTCGGTGTTGTCCAGGCCGACCCCGAGCAGCGAGGCGCGCGGGGCGTCCGGCTTCTTGCGGGCGGATGGCTTTTTCTTACTGCTGCTCACGCCTCCACGGTGCTTCCGACCGCCGGGGTTTCAAGTGGGATTTCCGTCACGGCGTGGCAGACGATGTCCTCGTAGTTGGCGTCCTGCTGGAGCTTCAGCCGGCCGAGCCGGGTCAGCTCGAGGACGGCGAGGAACGTGGCGACGAGCCGGCGCAGCGTGGTGCCCGCCGGGAAGAGGTGGGAGAAGACGAAGCTCTGCTCGGTCTGGATGCGGGTGAGGATCCATTCCATCTGGTCGGAGACGGTGATCTGTTCGTCGTGGATCTCGCCCACAAAGAGCTTCTCGGCGAGGCGGCGGAGGACGAGATTGAAGGTGTTCCAGAGCTCGATGCGGCCGACGCCCTTGAGCGGGCGGTCGAGCGGGTCGCCGGACATGGAGGAGACGTGGCGCTCCATGAGGTCCTGGCGGTCGGTGATGATCTCGCCGAGGCGGGCGGAGGCCTCCTTGAACTTGCGGTATTGGAGGAGCTGGTGGACGAGCTCCCAGCGCGGGTCCATCTCGTCCTCGGGTCCGTTGGGGTCGACCGCGGCCATGCCCTTGGGGAGGAGCATGCGGCTTTTGATCTCCATCAGCGTGGCGGCCATGACGAAGAAGTCGCCGGCGATCTCGAGGTCGAGATCCTGCATGGCGTGGAGGGCGTCGATATACTGGCGGGTGACCGACTCGATCGGGATGTCGTAGATATCGAGCTCGTTCTTCCGGATCAGGAAAAGGAGGAGGTCAAGGGGCCCCTCAAAGACCGGAAGCTTGATGCGGTAGTCGGAGTCGGGAAGAGCGGTCGGCACGTTGGGGAAAGTGCGCAGTAACAAGTGACAAGTGCCAAGAAAGAATCGGCGGGGCTTTCACCGGCTATCGCCGCGCAAGCAATCCGCCGCCGGGTGTCCGGGCCATCGGGCGACCCGCAAGCGAAGCGACGAGGTTGGCGCCGCGGGCCTAACCCTTTTTTACGGGGTCGAGCAGGACGATGAGCAGCGTGGCGATCGGCCCGAGGAAGAGACTGGCGAGAAACCAAGCGAAGCCGCTGCGATTCTTCGACTGCGCGAGCCCCGCATTGATCAGGGCAAGTGTGCCGAAGCCGACTGCAAACTCCCGGTTCATGGAGTGATGCCTAGCCGACGCGCTTCACGGCCGCCACGAAAAAGCCGTCCGTGTCGTGGGCGGAAGGGAGAATGGTGAGCGAGGCCGGCTCCACCGTCTTGTCACGTAATACGTGACCTGCGGGGCGGAGCTGCGCGAGGGCAGGGCCGACGAGGGGGGTGGGGACGAAGTCGGGGTGGGCGGTGAGGAAGGCGGCGATGACGTCCTCGTTCTCGATGCGGCTCAGGGAGCAGGTGGCGTAGATGAGGCGGCCGCCGGGTTTCACGAGGGCGCTGAAGCGGTGGAGGAGGTCGCGCTGGCGGGCGGCGTCGGAGGCGATCCACTCCGGGGAGGTGGTCCACTTGAGGTGCGGGGCGCGGCGCCAGGTGCCGGAGCCGCTGCAGGGGGCGTCGATCAGGACGCCGTCGTAGGGGCCGTTGGGGGACGTCGTGATCGTAATTGGGGCGCCGGCAGATCTGAGATTTGAAATTTGAGATTTGAAATCGCCGTGCACCGCACGGCCGACGGCGATCCCGGCCCGATGGGCGCGTTCGGCGAGCTCTTCGAGGGCGGCGGGGCGGATGTCGTGCGCGTCGATGCGGCCGGCGTGGCCAAGGAGGGCGGAGAGTTGCAGGGTTTTGCCGCCGGCGCCGGCGCAGGCGTCGAGCCAGTGTCCGCCGGGCGCGATGCCGGCGGTGGCGAGGATGAGCTGGGAGCCGAGATCCTGCACTTCGAACGCGCCGGAGAGGTAGGCCTCGGTCTTGGTGGCGTCGGCTTCGCCGTTGATGCGGTACGCGCCGGCGAGGAGCGGGCTCGCGGCGGCGGTCCAACCGCGGGCGGCGAATTCGGCGAGGGCCGGCTCCGGGTCCGGAGCTTGGAAACGCAGCCAGAGCGGGGGCCGCGTGTGCAGCATGTCGAGCTCGGTGGGCTCGAAAGCGACGGGGCAGTGCGAGCGAAACCACTCGGGGAGCAGTGACGGGAGGGGTTCGGTGGCTGCGAAACGCTGGCGTAGTTCCATTTCCTGCGCGGCGGTGGAAGGCGGACAGGCCGGCCAGCCGGGAGTGAGGCCGGCGCGGAATCCGGCCGTGGCGGGTGTCTCCGCGGCGAGCCAGGCGATGGCGGCCACGGCGGCGTCGGATGCGTTGTCGAGCCGCGGCTCGATCCACGGCAGGTAGCGGATCGCGGTGTAGGTCAGTTCGCGGTACAGGCGGCGGTCGCGGGAGCCGAAGGCCTTCTCGCCGGCGAGCAGCCTGCGGATTCGGTTGGGCAGGTCGCGATCGCGGCGCCAGTGCGGGCGGAGCGCGCCGAGGAGATTCAGCAGAATGCGCTGCTGGTTGGCAGCGCGGTGATCGAAGTTTTTAACCACGGATTTCACGGATGGCACGGATGGAACCCTGAATGACGCATGATAAATAAACGGAACATGCGGATTTTATCGCGGCTGAGGCACCGCCTCAGCCCTACCTTCAATCCATCCGTG
>CAIYFD010000080.1 GCA_903925425.1 uncultured Opitutia bacterium
CTCGTCGCGCCGGCCTTCGCCGCCAGCGCTCCCACCTACAAGCTCCTCAAGGAAATCCCTGTCGGCCTCGATGGCGGCTGGGACTACCTCTCGATCGACCCTGCAGCCCACCGCCTCTACGTCAGCCACGGCAACGTGGTGATGGTCATCGACACCGCGACGAACACGGTTGTCGGCCCCATTGAGGACACCCCGGGCGTCCACGGTCTCGCGGTCGCGTCCGACCTGAAGAAGGGCTTCAGCACTAACGGACGGGAGAACAAGTCCAGCGTCGTCGACCTGACCACGCTGAAGACCATCACCAAGGTCGACACCGGCGCGGGCCCCGACGGCATGCTCTACGATCCCGGCCAGCACGAGGTCTACACCTTCAACGGCCAGGGCCAGTCGGCCACGGTGATTGACGCGAAGACCAACGCGGTCGTCGCCACCATCCCGCTCGGCGGCCGGCCGGAATCCGGCGCCGTCGACCCGAAGATCAGCCGCGTCTTCGACAACATCGAGAGCACCAGCGAGGTCGCGGCCATCGACACCAAGACCCACAAGGTTGTGAACCGCTGGCCCATCGCTCCCGGCGAAGGCGCCTCCGGCATGGCCATCGACACTGACCACCAGCGCCTCTTCCTCGGCTCCGGCGGCAACAACACGATGGTCATGTTCGACTACGTGAACGGCAAGGTCGTCGACAGCGTGCCGATCGGCGCGGGCGTCGACGCCAATTCCTTCGATCCGGGCCTGCAGCTCGCGTTCGCCTCCTCGAGTGACGGTACGGTGACGATCGCCCACGAGGATTCGCCGTCCAAGCTGACGGTCGTCCAAACCCTCAAGACCGAGGCCCGCGCCCGGACCCTCACGCTCGATCCGACAACGCACCGCATCTACCTCGGCTCCGCGCAATTTGTCGGCACCGGCGGCCGCGGCGGCACCACCGTCCCCGGCAGCTTCAAGATCCTCGTCTACGGGATCGAGTAACGGGATTGCTCCCGGAGCCGTGAAGGCATCGGCTCCTGCGGATGGGCGTAACCTCGTGGAGGTGCGCCCGTCCCTACGCTGCCGGAAAATGCGAGCTGAACTCCCCCAACCTCCCGATCGATCGCCCTCCGCGCGGACTGCGGACAAAAAGCGTTCCGCTTTTCTGGCTTTCGCCGCTCTCGCTTCCTTGGTCTGCGCGGCCGGCTGCACCACCGCCGGTCCATCCGCGCCCCCGGCCCTTGAGGCCTCCGGCGCCTCGGTTGCGGCGCGCAATCTGCAGGACCCGGGCCTGCGGGGTTTTCTGACCCGCAACCTCGGGCGCGACCCGAGTCCCGCGGCCGGCGGCCCATGGGACTTCAACACGCTCACGTGGGTGGCGTTCTATTTTCATCCCGGCGTCGACGTTGCCCGGGCCCAGTGGGAAGCCGCCCGCGCCGCCCAGGCCACCGCTTCCGCCCGGGCGAATCCCACGCTAACCCTCACGCCGGGCTTCAACTCCACCGCCGGGGTCGACTCGCCGTGGTTTCCCGCCATCGCCGCCGACATTCCCCTCGAGACCGGCGGCAAGCGCGCGGCGCGCACTGACGCCGCCAAGCTCGGCACGGAGGCCGCGCGGCAGGATCTTTTTGCCGCCGCCTGGAAAATCCGCGGCGATCTCCGCCAGGCGCTCGCCGATCTGAAAGCCGCCGAGCAGCGGCTCGGCGTGTTCCAGACCCAGATCACCGCTCAGGAGAGCATCCTCGCCCTGCTCGAGCAACGGCGGCAGGCCGGCACCGGCACCGCACCGGAAGCCATCACCGCGCGGATCGCCCTCTGGCAATCCCGCGCCAGCGCCGCCGAGGCCGAGCGCCAGGTCCCGATGGCCCGCCAACGCGTCGCGGAGGCCCTTGGGTTGCCGGCATCCGCGCTGAACGGCGTCACCTTCGGAGCCCTGTCGGTTGGGCCGACCTCGTCGGCCACCGCACTCGTCACCGCCCGCCAAGTCTCGCTGCGAAGCCGGGCCGACGTGCTCGCCGCCCTCGCCCGCTACGATTCCACCCGCGCGGGCTTCACCGCCGAGGCCGCGAAGCGTTATCCCGACCTGCACTTCGGCCCGTCGTACCAGTGGGATCAGGGCGCGAGCAAATGGTCACTCGGAGTCACCCTCGAGTTGCCCGTCTTCAATCGCAACGAGGGCCCGCTCGCCGAGGCCCTCGCCAAAACCCGGCAGGCGGCCGCTGATTTCAATGCCACGCAAACTCACGTGATTGCGGAGATTGATCGCGCCCTCGCCGCTCAGACCGGAGCCACCGCCGTCATCGCTTCTCTCGCCGGCGTCCAAGCCGAGCTCACCCGCCGCCAGCAATCACTGCAGGAGCGCCTCGCGGCCGGCGGGGCCGACCAACTCGAGGTGCAGAACGGCCGGCTGGAGCTCGCCACCGCCGAGCTCGCGCTGCTCGACGCACGCACGCAGGCGGTCGCCGCTGCCGGCCAGCTCGAGGATGCCCTGCAGGTGCCCTTCGCCGACCTCGCCCCCCTTCTCACCGTCAACGTGGAGAAATCGCCATGAAAAAGATCCTTCCCGCCCTCATCGTCGGAGCCGCCCTCGGCGGTGCCGGCGTCTGGCTCGCCACCCATCACGCGGAAGCCGAAGAAGCCGAGGCCGAGACCTCCAAGATTGAGGTCAAGCCCTCCAGCGCCGAGCTCGCCAAACTGATCACCGAGGCCGGGATCGCCGTCGCCCCCGTCGGCTCCGCCCAGTACTCGCCCGAGTCCACCGGCTACGGCCGCGTGCTCGACACCGGCGCCTTCCTCAGTGTCCGCGCCGACGTCGCCGCCGCCCAGGCCACCGCCGACGGCTCGCAGAAGGAATTCGCCCGGTTGAAGTCCCTTCACGATAACGGCGAAAACGCCTCCACCCAAGCCGTCGAGACCGCCGAGTCCGCCGCGCTGCGCGACCGCGCCCAGCTCGTTTCCGCCCAGGCCCGCCTACAGGCCGCCTGGGGCACGATCCTTTCCGGCAACGACGCCGAAACTACCCTGCGCCTGCTCGGCACCGGGGCTGCCGCGCTCGTGCGCATCGACCTCGCCGCCGGCGACGCCGCGCCCGCCACCAACCGCGCCCGCGTTTCCACCCTGACGGGTGAAGTCGTTTGGAAGGACGTCGAGATCCTCGGCTCCGCCGTCGCCACCGATCCCCAGTTCCAAGGCCGCGGTTGGATCGCCCTCTGGCGCGACCAACCTCCCGCCGCCGGCACCGCCCTGCGCGCGACCATACCTTCCGGTGCCGCGGCGCTGGCCGTGATCGTCGTGCCGAAGAGGGCCATCGTCTATTATCAGGGCGGCACCTGCATCTACACGCCGACGACCGACGGCGGCTTTGAACGCAAGCTCGTCACCCTCGGGCCGGTGCTCGAGGCCGGCGTGATCGTCTCGGACGGCCTCGCCACCACCGACAAGATCGTCGTCAGCGGCGCGCAGCAACTGCTCGCCACCGAGGTGCTCGGCAGCGCGCCGGAGGAGTGATTCGCGATGCGAATCACGAGGCCAGATGACAGACGGCAGATGACCGCCCACCAAACCAACCCGATTCCACCGATGCGATTCTCCGTCGTCCGTCATCTGCCTTCCGTCGTCTGTCCTCCGTCGTCCGCCCTCGGGCGATAATCGCCCCTGACCCATGCTGCAATCCATCGTCCGCTTCTCGCTGCGGTACCGCAGTGTCGTCCTGGTCCTCGCCGCGGTGCTCGTGGCATACGGCGCGTACCTCGCGTCCCAGGCCAAGCTCGATGTCTTCCCTGATTTCGTCCCGCCCAGCGTCACCGTCCAGGCCGAAGCTCCCGGCCTCTCCGCCGAGCAGGTCGAGACGCTGGTGACCCGTCCGCTTGAGACCGCCATGAGCGGGCTCGGCAACCAGGAGTCGATCCGCTCCGAGTCCATCCAGGGCGTCTCCGTCATCACCATTGTCTTCAAGGACGGCACACCGCTGCTCCAGGCCCGGCAGCTCCTCGCCGAGAAACTCAGCATTGTCGCCGGCACCCTCCCCGCCGGGGTGCACGCGCCGAAGATGTCGTCCCTCGTCTCAGCCACGATGGACCTGCTCAAGATCGGCCTCGTGAGCGACAAGCTCACGCCCATGCAGCTGCGCACCTTCGCCGACTGGACCCTGAAGCCACGGCTGCTCGCGGTCCCGGGCGTCGCCCAGGTCAACATCTTCGGCGGCGAGGTCCGCCAGTGGCAGATCCTGGTGCATCCCGACCTGCTCGTGGCGCACAACGTGACGCTCTCCGACGTCCTCTCGGCCGGCCGGCTCGCCAGCGGCGTGCGCGGCGGCGGTTTCATCGACACGGACAACCAGCGCATTGTGCTGGAGACCGAAGGCCAGGCGATGACCGCTGAGGCGCTCGGTGCGATCGTGGTCGCCGGCGGCGCCGGCAACCCGCCCGTCCGGTTGCGCGACGTCGCCACGGTCGGCGAAGGTGCGGTGCCGAAATTCGGCGACGCCCTCGTGATGGGTCGGCCCGGCGTGCTCATGACGATGCTCAGCCAGTACGGCGCGAACACGATGGAAGTGACCAAGCTGCTCGAGCCGGCGCTGGAGGAAATGAAGCCGCTCCTTGCCCGCGAGGGCATCACGCTCTACGACCGCCTGCACCGCCCCGCGACGTTCATCGAGACCTCGCTCGAGAACATCCAGCACTCCCTGCTGGTCGGCGCGGGGCTCGTCGCCGCCATCCTGTTCCTCTTTCTCGGCCAGGTCCGCACCGCGCTGATTTCGCTGCTCGCCATCCCGCTCTCGCTGCTCGGCGCGATGATCGTCCTCCAGCGCTTCGGCATCGGCCTGAACACGATCACGCTCGGCGGCCTCGCCATTGCGATCGGCGAAGTGGTCGACGACGCCATCATCGACGTGGAAAACATCCTGCGCCGGCTGCGGGAAAACAAACTGAGCGCCCAGCCGCGTGCCGCCGCCGCCGTGATCCTCGATGCCTCCCTTGAGGTGCGGCAAGCGATTGTGTACGCCACGTTCATCGTCGCCTTGGTCTTCGTGCCGGTGCTTACGCTGACCGGGCTGCAGGGCAGCTTCTTCGCCCCGCTCGCGCAGGCCTACATCTTTGCGATCATGACGTCCCTGCTGGTGGCGCTGACCGTCACGCCCGCGCTGACGCTGCTGATCTTTCCCCACGGCCCGCGCGAGTCCGAGACGCCTTGGCTCCAACGCAAGCTCCGCGCCGGTTACGAGCGCATCCTCTGCGCGGTCTCCCAGAACGTGTTCCTCGTTACGACCGCCGTTGCCGCCGGCTGCCTCATGATTCTGGTCTTCGGCCTGAAGAACCTTGGCGGCGAATTTCTTCCGGAATTCCGCGAAGGCCATTTCGTGGTCGCACTCTCCACCGCGCCCGGCGCCTCGCTGCAGGAAACGCTGCGCATCGGCAGCCGCGTCTCGGCGGAATTCCTGAAGATCCCCCAGATCGCCACCGTCGAGCAGCAGGTCGGCCGCGCCGAGCAGGGCGAGGATACCTGGGGCCCGGAGAAGAGCGAATTTCACATCGAGCTGAAACCGCATCTGCCCGGCGTGGAACAGGCCGCGGCGGAGGCCGCCATCCGCAAAGTCCTCAAGGCCACCCCGGGCATCCAGTACGAAGTGCTGACCTTCCTGGGAGACCGCATCGGCGAGAGTCTCGGCGGCGAAACCGCCCCGGTCGTGCTCAATCTTTTCGGCGACGATCTCAACCTGCTCGACGGCAAGGCGCGCGAGATCGCGGACGCCCTCGGCACCGTCAAGGGCGCGGAGGATGTGCAGGTCGCCGCCCCCCCGGGTTCACCGCGGATCGGGATCAAGCTTCGTTCGTCCCGCCTCACCGAGCTTGGTTTCCGGCCGGTCGAAGTGCTGGAAGCGATCCAGTCCGCCTATCAGGGCGAAATCGTCGGCCAGGTCTTCACCGGCGAACGCGTCGCCGACATCGCCGTGCTGCTCGACGCTCCCAGCCGCGGCAATCCGGCGGCGGTCGGCGATCTCCTGCTTACCGGGCCCACCGGGCAACGCGTGCGGCTGCGCGAGGTGGCGGATGTCTTCAACGACGCCGGCCGCGCCTCGATCCTTCACGAGGGCGCGCGGCGCCGCCAGACGATCACCGCCAATCCCACCGGCCGCGACGTGCAGTCGTTCGTCACCGAGGCGAAGGAAGTTGTCGCCAAGAAGGTCCAGCTCCCCGCCGGCATGTACCTTGAGTATGCCGGCGCCGCCGAAGCGCAGCAGGAAGCTACGCGCGAGCTGCTGCTCCACACCGCCGTCGCCGCTGTCGGGATCATCCTGCTGCTTTCCGTGGTGCTCGGTCACTGGCGCAATCTGCTGCTGGTGCTGTTGAATCTCCCGCTCGCCCTCACCGGTGGCGTCCTCGCCCTCTATCTCGCCGGTGTCCTCGGCCACGCCGGCGCCGGCACGCTCACGATGGGCGCGCTGGTGGGTTTCGTGACGCTCTTCGGCATCACGACGCGCAATGCGATCATGCTGCTCTCGCACTACGACCGCATGGTGAACCACGAGGGCCACGCCTGGAACCTCGCCACCGCGATCCAGGGCGCGTCGGAGCGGCTCGTGCCGATCCTGATGACGGCGACCGTGACCTCCCTCGGCCTGCTCCCCCTCGCCCTCGGCACCGGAGAGGCCGGCCGCGAAATCGAGGGACCGATGGCCGTCGTGATCCTCGGCGGCCTGATCACCTCGGCCCTGCTCAACCTCCTCGTCCTCCCCAACCTCGCCCTGCGCTTCGGCCACTTCGCCCCGCACAAGGAAGAGTAATCCGGAATTGCGAGGTAGGGCTGGCTCGACGAGCCGGCCGCGATGTTTTCAAACTGTGTTTTGCCACAGAGGCACAGAGCGCACAGAGGTCATCCGGAAATGTGAGACTAGCCCTTAGCGCCGATTAGCGAAGTTCAGCGTTCCCAAAAATCCGGTCTTATCCGCGTAATCCGCGGTTAAAAACTCCGAGGTTTTCCGTTCGAGCCCGGCCCACACCCAGGCTCAGTGCGTCATGAGATAGGTGATGATGTTGAGCCCGAGCGGATAGGCGCGCTTTTCGGAGAAGGCTTCGAAATAGTCGACGTTCTCGCCGTCGCGCTCCCAGC
>CAIYFD010000081.1 GCA_903925425.1 uncultured Opitutia bacterium
CACTGGAATTACCTGCCGAGCCTCGCCCTTGCGGTGATGGCGGCCTGGGGCGCGGTGGCGCTGGCCGAAGGGTTGGGAGGTAGGGCTGGCTCGACGAGCCAGCCGGGATCGAACAGCGACATCGCGGCTGAGGCACCGCCTCAGCCCTACCTTAAAGTCGCCGCGGGCGCTTTGCTCCTCCTCCTCGCCGCGCTCTCGGTCTGGCAGATCCGTGGCTATCAGAACATCGAGGTTTTTTATCAGACGATCCTGCGGAGGAATCCCGACAGCTGGCTGGCGGCCCACAATCTCGGCGGGATCCGCCAGAAGGCCGGCCGGCCGGCTGAGGCGGTGCCCTATTACGAGCAGGCCCTGCGTGCCCGGCCCCAGTTGACCGAGGCACTGAACGACCTGGGCGGCGTCTTGCAGCGCATGGGCCGGCGCGATGAGGCGATCGCGCGTTACGAGCAGGCGGTGCACTGGGCGCCCGCCGATCCTGATTTTCACCGCAATCTCGGCGCCTCGCTGGCCTCGGTCGGGCGCCTCGACGAGGCCATGGTCCAGTTGCGCCGGGCGATTGAGCTGAAGCCCGCCGCCCCCGACTTGCATCGACTGCTCGCGCAGGCGCTGTTTGAGGCCGGGCGGATGACCGAGGCCCAGGCCGAGCGCGCCGAGGCCGACCGCCTGCAGAACCAGCACTGAGGGATGCCGCCGATGACCGCCCCGCTTCCAGCCCCGGCGACTCGCGACTGGCGCGATTGGGGCGTTCACCTCCTGATTTTGGTGGCGGCGCTGGCGGTGTACTGGCCGGTGCTGCACGGGGCCGCGCTCTGGGATGACGACGGTCACATCACCAAGCCGGAGTTGCGCACGCTCGATGGACTCCGCCGAATCTGGACGGAGCCGGGCGCGGCCCAGCAATATTATCCGGTCCTGCACACGGCGTTCTGGTTGGAGCACAAGCTCTGGGGCGATGCGACCCTCGGCTACCACGTGGTCAACGTGTGTTTCCACGCCGGCTCGGCGATGTTGCTCGTGGGGCTTTTGCGGCGGCTGCGGGTCGGCGGGGCGGAACTCGCGGGCCTGCTTTTTGCGCTGCATCCGGTCGCGGTCGAGTCGGTGGCGTGGATCACGGAGCAAAAGAACACGCTGTCGGTCCTGCTCGCGCTGGCGGCGGCGAGTGTCTGGCTCGGCAGCGAAGGAGCCCAGGGCCGGCCCGACCGGTGGTGGCGCAGCGCGCGCTACGGGATCGCCACCGCGCTTTATGTCCTCGCCGTGCTGGCGAAGACGATGGTCGCGCCGCTGCCGGCCGTGCTGCTTGTTATCCTCTGGTGGCGGCAGGGCCGCCTGGATTGGCGGCGGGATGTGCGGGCGCTCGTCCCTTGGTTTGTCCTCGGTGCCACGGCCGGGCTTTTCACCGCGTGGATGGAGTATGCGGTCATCGGTGCGCAGGGTACAGCGTACGCGCTCACATTTTTTCAGCGGCTTCTGCTGGCCTCGCGGGCCCTCGGTTTCTACGCGGCGAAAGTGATCTGGCCCGGGACCCTGATGTTTTTCTATCCCCGCTGGGAAGTGCCGGTCGAGGCGATGGGCTGGTGGCCGTGGCTGCTCGGTGGCCTGGGCCTGGGTGCCGTCCTGGCGTGGCAGGCGCGGCGTCACCGCGGGCCGCTCGCGGGCCTTCTGGTCTACGGGTGCCTGCTTTTTCCGGCGCTGGGTTTTTTCAACGTCTACCCCTTTCGCTTCTCCTACGTCGCCGATCATTTCCAGTATCCCGCTCTGGCTGCGGCCGCGGCCTGCCTCGCGGCGGCCTGGTCCTGGGTGGGGAAAAGGCTGCCGGCCGCGGCCTGGCTTGCGGTGGCCGCGGGGGTGCTTGTGTCCGCGGGCGTCCAGACGTGGAGACAGAGCGGCACCTACGTGGACAATGAAACGCTTTGGCGGACGACCACGGGACGAAATCCCGCGAGCTGGATGGCCCGCAACGGTCTTGGCCAGGCGATCCTTGATGCCGGCCGGCCTGGTGAATCGGTGGCACATTTCGAGGCGGCGCTCGTTCTCTTGCCGGGAATGCCGCAACCCGAGAACAACCTCGCGCTGGCGCTCGCGGCGGCGGGCCGGGAGGGGGAAGCGGTCGCGCATTACCGTCGAGCCCTCGCGCTCGACCCGGATTATGCGGACGGGCAATCGAACCTGGGGGCCCTGCTTGCCCGTACCGGCGACCCCGTGGCCGGCGTCGAGTATCTGGCCAGGGCCGCGGCTCTGCTCCCGCAGGATCAACGGGTGCGCTACAATCTGGCTCTCGCCCTGCGCGCTGCCGGCCGCGCGGCGGATGCGGAACGCGCATTGCGCGAGACCCTGCGCCTCGATCCGAACCACGCCGAGGCGTGGAATGCGCTGGGCTACGCGCTCGACCGCGGCGGTCGCGGCAATGACGCGTTGCCGTGTTTCGCCGCCGCGCTGCGGATCCGGCCCGATTTTGCCAACGCCCGGACGAATCTCGGGGTCGCCCTGCTCGGCCTCCGACGCTGGTCCGAGGCCGGAGCGGCCTTTGCGGAGGTGCTGCGGATGACCCCTGACGATGTCGGGGTGCGCTACAACCTCGGGCTGGCCCTGCTGCAGTCCGGCCGGCCGCAGGAGGCCGTTGCCCAGTGGCGCCGGGTCCTTGAGATCCGTCCCGGTTTTGCCGAGGCCCGGGCTGCGCTCGACCGCGCGCTCGCGCCGCCCGCGGCCGATGTGAAATGACCCGGTCGAGCGGGGCCCGGCCAGAATCGGGTTTGATGCAGGGGGAGAGTCACGTTTGCCTGCGGTTCACCCATGCCCCCGACCGTGCCGTCCCGTGAGCCGATTGCGTCCCCCCGTCCGTGGGCGGCGGCGGTGCTCGTGCTGGCCGGCGTGGTGGTTTACCTGAACGCGCTCGCCACGCCGTTCGTCTTCGACGACCGCGATGTCATCGCACGCAACCCGTCGATCCTCAGTCTCGCGGACTCCTTTTTTCCGCCGGCCGCCGACGGCATGACCACCAGCGGGCGGCCGCTGGTGAACGTGTCGCTCGCACTCAACCACCTGCTCGGCGGCGACGAGGTTGGCCTCTACCATGGGACCAACCTCGCGATCCATCTGCTCGCCGGCCTCGTGCTTTACGGGATCCTGCGGCGGCTTCTGCCCTCGGGAGACCGGAGCTGGAGTCCGGTGGCTTGGATCGCGGCCCTGCTTTGGATGGTGCATCCGCTCCAAACCGAGGCGGTGACGTACATCGCGCAGCGCGCCGAGTCGATGGTCGGGCTGTTTTTGCTCCTGACGCTTTACGCCTTCCTGCGCAGCACGGAGGCCGGCGACACCGGACGGCGTCGGGCATGGTATTGCGCGACCGTGGCGGCGGGCCTGCTCGGCGTATTCTGCAAGGAGGTCATGGTGGTGGCGCCGCTGGTGGTGCTGTTGCTCGACCGGACTTTTGTGGCGGGAAATTTTCGCGCCGCGTGGCGGGAGCGGCGC
>CAIYFD010000082.1 GCA_903925425.1 uncultured Opitutia bacterium
ACGAAGAGCTGGGCCAGCTGGGCGCTAGATTGCGCCGCAGCGCCCGCGTCATCCTCGCCAGCGAACCGGCACGGCGCCGGGCCTCGACCCTGATGTTCGCCGTGCTTGGCCGCCTCTTGGGCGCCGATCGCGTGACCCTGCACGACGCCCGGGTCAGCATTCAGGCGGGTTTTCTCGGCCGTGAATTGCCTGACCTGCTCGGGCTCGGAGCCGATTGGGACGTCCGGTGCCACACGACTCTCTGGGGCGCCTACCGGATGCTGGCCGTCAAAAAGCCATGAGCCCGCCCCGCGAAATCGAGATCGTCGGCGGCGGACTGGCGGGGTTGTCGCTCGGGCTCGCGCTGCGCCGTGCCGGCGTGGGCGTGACGCTGTTCGAGGCCGGACAATATCCGCGGCACCGCGTCTGCGGCGAATTCATCGCCGGGCTGGGCGCCGGCACGATTGCCGCCCTCGGACTGGCGCCATTCCTCGCCGGGGCCCGCCAACACCGCGAGGTCGCGTGGGTTTTCGGCAACAGCTCCGCTGAACGGCGGCAGCGGCTCCCCGAGCCCGCCCTGGCCATCAGCCGTCATCGGTTGGATGCGGCCCTGGCGGCGGCGTTTGTCAGGGAAGGCGGTCAGTTGCACACCGGCGCGCGGGTCACGGACACCCCCTCGCGCGCGGGCCGGGTTCTCTGCACCGGAAGGCGCCGGGCGAATCCCGGCTGGATGGGGCTGAAGTTTCACGTCCGGGGCCTGACCCTCGCGACTGATTTGGAGCTGCATCTCGGGGACCAGTGCTATGTCGGTCTCGCCCCCGTCGAGGACGACCGGGTGAATGTCTGCGGACTCTTCGCACGCCGTCCGCTCTGCGCCAAGGGAGCCAACCTCTTGCTCGGCTACCTCCAGGCCGCCGGGCTGCGGTCGCTCGCGCAGCGGATCGCCGCCGCCGATATCGATGCCACCTCGTTCTGTGCCGTCGCGGGCGTGGCCTGCGATCCCGGGATAACGTCCAGCGCAGGACCCAGTCTCGGCGACGCCGCCGGGGTCACGCCGCCTTTCACCGGCAATGGCATGGCGATGGCCTTCCAGTCCGCCGAAAGCGCCCTGCCCCACCTGCTGTCCTACGCGCACGGCGAAATCAGCTGGGCGGTATGCTCCCGACTCATGCACGAGGTACTGGCCGACCGATTCGACCTTCGTCTGCGCACGGCCTCGCTGTTGCACCCCTGGCTGCTTCGCCCGTCGCGCCAACGCTGGCTCCGGGCACTCGCCCCGGTCCGGTTCCCTCCGCTGCGGCCCCTGTACGCGCTGCTCCACTGAATCCATGTACCTTCACGCCCTGAGCACCGCCGTCCCTCCGGTCAGCTACACCCAGCCGGAATGCTGGGACGTCATCCAGCGTTCCCCGGCGCGCGACCGGCTCACGAAACGCTCGCGCTTGATCCTGCAGAGCATCCTGCGCGGTCCGCACGGCATCGAGCGCCGGCACTTCGCGGCGCCGGACATCAACCGGATCTTTGAGCTGGGGCCGGAGGAGTTGAATGAGATCTTCCGCCGCGAGGCCCCCAAGCTCGGGGCACGGGCGCTCAATGCCGCGCTCGAGCAGGCCGGCGTGAAGCCGGCGGAACTCGACGCCCTGCTCATCTGCACCTGCACGGGCTACCTCTGTCCTGGTCTCACCAGCTACGTCGCGGAACTGCTGGGGTTGCGCCCGGACCTGATCATGCAGGATCTGGTGGGCTTGGGCTGCGGGGCGGCGATTCCCATGCTGCGCGCCGTTTCCCACCTCACCGCGGCCCGGCCCGACGCAGTCGTGGCCTGCGTGGCTGTCGAGGTCTGCTCGGCGGCGTTCTATCTCGATGACGATCCCGGGGTGCTGGTGAGTGCCTGCCTCTTCAGCGATGGCGCGGCGGCGAGCATCTGGCGCGGCACCCCGGGGCCGTCCGGCCTGCGCGCCTTCGATTTCAAATCGCTGCATCTCCCCGCCGAACGCGACAAACTGCGCTTCGAAAACCGCGCGGGGAAACTCCGCAACCTGCTCGACCCGGGAGTACCGTCCCTCGCCGCGACCGCGGTTGGGCAGCTCTGGTCGGATCGCGGCCCGCGTCCGGTCGACGGCGTGGTCTGCCATCCGGGCGGCCGCGATGTCCTCGCCGCGCTGGCGCCGGTACTAGCGCCTCATCCGCTCGCGGCGAGCACCACGGTCCTGCGCGACCACGGCAACATGAGCAGTCCCTCCGTGCTGTTCGCCCTCGAGGAGCATCTTCGTGCGAACGGACCGCCGGTTGACGGCGATCTCTGGCTCGTGAGCTTCGGCGCGGGCTTCAGTGCGCACACGTGCCGGATCGGGCGGCAATAGACGGGAGATGGGAGCTCGGAATTGGAAGCTGGGGTTGCTCAGCGCGCGGTGGTTTCCCGCTTGTCACTTGCCACCTGTCGCTTGTCACTTCGTGCCATGCCCGACCTCGCCAAAATCGTCTCCTACTGCGATCTGCGCACGCGGCGCGACGCCTACAAGGACGCCCCCGGCGCGATGAACGGCCTGCAGGTTGCGAACGACGGGCGGGTGACCAAAATCGGGGCCGCGGTTGACGCGGGTGTGGCGCCGTTTCGAGAGGCGGTCGCCGCGGGGGTCGATTTCCTGATCGTGCACCACGGGATCTATTGGGACATGCCCCGGCCGCTCACCGGCTCAACCTACGACCGGGTTGCCACCCTCATGCAGGGCAACTGCGCGCTGTACTCGAGCCATCTCCCGCTCGACGGGCATCCCCAACTCGGCAACAACGCCCTGCTCGCCCGTCAGCTCGGACTCAAGCCGAGCAAACCCTTCCTGATCCGCGATGGCGAACCGATCGGCTGCGTCGCCGCGACGAAGGGCCTGAAGCGCGCGGCGCTGCGAAAAAAACTCGAGTCGTTTTATCCGCGCGTAACCGCGATCGAGTACGGCTCGGCGAACCCACGCGCGATTGCGTTCTGCAGCGGCGGCGGCAACAGCGCCCTGCCCGAACTCGCCAAGGCGGGTGTCGACACGTTGGTCACGGGCGAGCTGCGCGAGGAATGGTTCAACTTCGCCCAGGAGCAGCAGCTCAACCTCTACCTCTGCGGCCATTACGCGACTGAGGTCCACGGCGTGAAGGCCCTCGCGGCCGAACTGGCGAAGAAGTTCCGCGTGCCATGGACGTTCATCGGGACGGACAATCCCCTGTGACGCGCCATGGGCGCGAACGCTCAACGTTCAACGCTCAACGCTGAACGCTCAAGTACGTGCCCGACCTTCCAGCAGGCCACTTGGATCACATTTAAAACTGCGAATCACGAACGCGCGAAGGTAGGCCCTGCCCTCCGGCGCGTTCCGCGCGGAG
>CAIYFD010000083.1 GCA_903925425.1 uncultured Opitutia bacterium
AAGACGCGGACGCCATTCGGATTCGCCACTGCCGGGGCACCGCCGCCACCACCGCGTCCACCTCGGGCGGCTGGAGCCGGTGCAGCCGCCTGCCCTGGGGCGGGCGCCGCAGGCTGAGCCTGCGCGACGAGCGTGACGGCGATCAAAACGGACATTCCAAGGATTTGTGCGATGCGGTTTCTCATATCATGACTCCCGAGGGTTAGGGCTAATTGACTGGGGTGAGTAAGCAGGCAGGAAAATGGACCGACGGACAGATGACGCAACCTGAAACCCCTCAGATCGCCGCGAGCAGACCGCCGTCGACGTAGATAATCTGGCCGTTAACATAGTTGGAGGCCGGAGACGCCAGGAACACGGCCGCGCCGACGAGCTCCTCGAGCTTGCCCCAACGTCCCGCCGGGGTCCGCGCGCAGATCCAATCGTTGAACTTCGGATTCTCCATCAGCGGTTTCGTCAGTTCGGTCTCAAAATAACCGGGCCCGATGCCGTTGATCTGGAGGTTGTGCCTCGCCCATTCCGTCGCCATCGCGCGCGTCAGCATCTTCAGGCCGCCTTTCGCCGCGGCATAGTTCCCGGTCGTCGGACGGCACACTTCGCTCATGACGGAACACGTGTTGATGATCTTTCCGGCGCGGCGCGCAATCATCCGCGGTGCGACCTGGCGGGTAACGATGAACGCGCTAGTCAGGTTGGTCTCAATCACCTCCCGCCATTGCGTCTCGGACATTTCCTCCAGAGGTGAGCGGCGTTGAATGCCCGCATTGTTCACGAGGATTCCGATCGGCCCCACTTCCGCCTCCACCCGCGCGATCGCCTGCTCCGCGGCCGCGCCCTGCGTCACGTCAAAGGCCGCTGTGCTGACGCGGAGCCCCTCCCCGCGCAACCGGTCCGCCGCCGCCGCCAGCTTGCCTTCATCGCGCCCATTGAGCACGAGCGACGCGCCCGCCTGGCCGAGCCCGCGCGCGAGCGCCAGGCCGATGCCCTGGCTAGATCCGGTGACCAGCGCGATGCGCCCGGTGAGGTCGAAGAGGGGATTGTTGCCAGCCATCTTACCTCCCCGCGCTCCAGCCGCTGTCGATCACGAGCGAGCTGCCGGTGACCATCGCGGCTTCATCGCTCGCGAGGTAGAGTGCGGCCGCCGCGATCTCGTCTGGACGCGCCATGCGGCCGGCCAGCTGGGTGCTCTCCATGTCGCGCCGCGCCGCCACGGGATCGGGGTATTCCGCCAGGCGCTTGGCCACGAACGGAGTTTCCACCCGGCAGGGGCAGATCGCATTAAATCGCACCCCCGACGCCGAGTGATCGAGCGCGAGCGCCTTTGTCATCCCCACGATCGCAAACTTCGACGTGGTGTAGGCAAAGCGGTCCCGAATCCCGACCAGTCCCCCGATGGACGCCAGGCTGATCACGCTCCCCCGCTTCCGCTCCAGCATCGGCGGCAGGAACGCCTTGGTGACCAGGAAAGTCCCCGTGACATTCACCTCCAGCAGCCGGTGCAGATCAGCCGTCGAGGTGGTCAGGATCGTCCCGACCGCGCCGACTCCCGCGTTGTTCACGAGGATATCGAGCGGCTTCCCGATCGCCGCCCGGGCCGCCGCGATGTCTGCATCGCTCGTGATGTCCAACTTGAGCGCCTGCGCCTTGCCGCCCGCGGCGCCAATCCGGGCGCTGGTTGCCTGCGCGCCCGCTTCGTCGCGGTCCGCGACGAACACGTGAGCCCCTGCGGTCGCGAATGCCTCAGCGATGGCCGCTCCAATTCCGGAGCCGGCACCCGTGACGAGGGCAACTTTATCAATGAGGGAAAACATAGGATTTCTTGAACGCTGAGCGCTAAATTTTTTGGAGTTAAGCGTTAAAAGTTAAACGTTAAGCGTTCCCGGGCGGCAGAGCCGGGCGGGTCGCAGCCAGCGCCGCGCGGCCCGCCTTGAGCGTCTCGATGATGCGATCCGGATCGTAAACGCACCCGCCCCAGGTTCCGCCGCTCGCGTCCTGCAGCGCCGCCCAAAGACGGGTGTCCTCCGGCAGCGCCTTGTGCGGCGCCAGGTCGGCCCGCATCGGGCGCAGGGCCAGCACGCGGGCGCCCTCCTCCGGGGAGAAGCGCCGCCCGCCTTCGCCGACGAAATCGACCGTCCCGCGCATCGCCACGCGATCCAGCTCAATTCGGATGATGTCGCCGTCGTCCAGCTTGCCGATCGGTCCGCCCGCCAGACCCTCCGGTCCGACATGTCCGATGCAGGCGCCCGTCGACACGCCGGAAAATCGCGCGTCCGTCAGCAACGCCACGTGTTTTCCGTACGGCACGTTTTTCAGGGCACTCGTTACCTGGTAGGTCTCCTCCATGCCCGTGCCGAGCGGCCCCACGCCCGCGAGCACCAGCACGTCGCCCGCTTGGATCCGCCCCTGCTTGATCGCCGCCATCGCCGCGGGTTCGCTCGCAAAAACACGCGCCGGGCCTTCCTTTCGATACACCCCGTCCGCGTCCACGACGGAGGGATCGATCGCCGTCGCCTTCACGACCGAACCCTCGGGTGCCAGGTTGCCCCGGGGAAAAATCAGGGTGCTCGTGAGTCCGCGCGCCTTCGCCCGTTCCGGCGCCAGGATCACGTCGTCCGCCTCGACCCCGTCGAGTGAACGAAGCAGGTCCCGGAAACGGCCGCGGCGTTCCGATGCTTCCCACGCGTCGAGATTCTCGCCGAGCGTTTGGCCCGTGACCGTCAGCGCGGTGGTATCGAGTAGGCCGAGGCGGCGGAGGTGCAGCATGACCTCCGGCACGCCGCCGGCCAGGAAGACGCGCACCGTGGGATGATGCACCGGTCCGTTGGGCAACACGCTCACGAGACGCGGCACCTTGCGGTTGACCTCGATCCAATCTTCCACCGTCGGCAGCGGGATCCCGGCTGCGTGCGCGATCGCAGGGATGTGCAGGAGCAGATTCGTCGAGCCGCCAAACGCCGCGTGCACGACCATCGCATTGCGGATGCCGGCCGGGGTCACGATGTCGCGCATCGCGAACTTGCGTTCAGCCAGCAGGTGCAGCGCACGCGCCGAGCGGCGGGCCAGGTCGAGCCACACCGGCTGACCGGAGGGCGCGAGCGCGGAATGCGGCAACGAAACCCCGAGCGCCTCGCCGACCACCTGGGCGGTCGCCGCGGTGCCGAGAAACTGACAACCTCCGCCCGGCGTCGCGCAGGCCCGGCACCCAAGGTCAGCGGCTTCCGACAGGGTGACCGTTCCCTGGGAGAAACGCAGGCCGAGCGTCTGCACGGCGCCCGCGTCCTCGCCGACCGTCGGCGGGAGCGTCACTCCGCCCGGCACAATCACGCCGGGCAGATCGCGGAGGCCGGCTAGTGCGATCAACATCGCGGGTAGTCCCTTGTCGCACGTCGCGATCCCGAGCACGCCCACGCGTTGCGGCAGCGACCGGGCCAGCCGGCGAAAGACGATCGCGGCATCGTTGCGATACGGGAGGCTGTCGAACATCCCCGTCGTACCCTGCGTGCGCCCGTCGCACGGATCGGAGCAGTATGCAGCGAACGGGAGGGTCTGCAGCCGCCGGAATTCCTCCGCCGCCGCCTGCACCAGCAGGCCGATCTCCCAGTGGCCGGTGTGATAGCCGAGGGCGATCGGACGCCCATCCGGCGCGCGCAGGCCCCCTTGGGTGCTGAGGATCAGGAATTGCCGGCGGCCCACCTCGGACGGATTCCAACCCATGCCCGCGTTCTGCGAGAGACCGAAAATATCCCCGCTCGGGCGGTCGCGGAGCATCTCCTCAGTCAGCGGCAGGCTGCCGGCCGCGCCGCCTGCATGGGTCTTGATCTCGTAGATCTCGGGGGCTCCATCCAGCGTGTCGCCGGCCTGGGCAAGCACGCATTGCGGTTTGCGGGTGGCGCGGGATCCTGGGTCAGCGGAACCCGCTGGGTTACGGTCGGCGGGCGTGGACATTCCCAAACAGTCAGTCTTTCACCTGTTCTTCAAGCGAGGTGGAAGTATCGACCATTAGCCAGCAGACCGCTCCGAGGACGGCCACGGCGGAAGTGATGTAGAAGGCCGGAGCCCAGTTCCCCGGCGACACAACGCGGGCGAGAATAATCGGCGAGAGGAATCCCCCGAGATTTCCCATCATGTTCATCGCCCCACCCATCGTGCCGACGTAACGGCCCCCGAACTCCATGCAGGCGGTCCACGCCCCGGGCATGGCGAGATCGTTGGAGAAACTCGTGAGTGCAATCGCGGCAACCGCGAGGTAGGGATTCGACAGCTGGGTCGACACGAGCAGCAATACCGCCCCCACAAACAATCCGCCGGCGCCCAGATAACGCCGGGTTTTGCTGGCGCTGCCCAGCCAGCGGTTGAGCGCCGGCGTGATCCAGCCAGCGAGGAAGCAACCGCAGCCGCCCAGCAGGAGGGGCGAGCCGGCCAGCCACGCGCTCGTCTTGATGTTGAATTTAAGCTCCTCCATCAGGTACGTCGGGAACCAGGTCACGAAAAAATACCAGCCATAGGCGATCGCGGCATACTGTCCGCACAGGCACCACGCGGTGCGAGAGCGGACGAGCTTGCCCCACGGCATCCGCGATTGCGCGCTGGCCGACTCATCGGCCGGGAGCAGGGCCGCTTCCGCCGCATTGACCGACGGGTGCCCCCGTGGGTTGTCGCGATACCAGACGTAAAAAATCGCCGCCCAGACAACGCCGAGTCCCGAAAAGACAAAAAAGGTGGTCCGCCAATTCATGTACTGCTGCAGATAGAAGAACAGTACCGGACCCGCCGCCCCACCCCAGCGCGCACACATCCAGAGAATACCCTTGGCTCGCGGCTGATCCTCCTTCGGCAGCCAGCGCTTGAAGGCGTGCGCCAGGTTCGGAAAACAGCCCGCCTCCCCGGCACCGAAGAGAAAGCGGATCACCCAAAGCGAAACATAGCTCCAAGCCATGCCCGTGAATGCCGTGAACGCCGACCACCAGAGGACCACCCGGATCAGCACCCTTTTCGCCCCGATGCGATCACCCCAGTACCCAGTGGGGATTTCAAAAAGAGCGTAAGCCAGGGTGAAAGCCGAGAAAATCCAGCTCATTTGCTCCTTCGAGAGCGAGAGCTCCTTGGAGATGGAGGGTGCAGCCTGGGAAATCGCCACCCGGTCGATATACTGAACGATGGCAAGCGTGACCGCAAAGACCACCACCCAGTAGCGAGCGCGCGTCGGGATACCTGACTTAGGGATGGCTTCCATGATGGGAGATGGGGAACTCACTGGCCGGCAGGGCGGACGACTTGCCGCTGTTCACCGAGTCCGTCGATGCCGAGTTCCACCACGTCGCCAGCCTTGAGGTACTGCGGCGGCTTGAAACCGAGGCCGACACCGGCAGGGGTGCCCGTCGAGATGACGTCGCCGGGCTCAAGCGTCATGAACTGGCTGATGTAGCTGATGAGGGCCGGAACCTTGAAGGCGAGGTTGGCGGTGGTTCCGTTCTGCTTGATCTGGCCATTGACGCGCAGCCACATCCGGAGCGCGTTCACGTCGGCCAGTTCATCGGGCGTGGCGAGGAACGGCCCGAGTGGCGCAAAGGTGTCGCAGCTCTTGCCCTTGACCCATTGCCCGCCACGTTCGAGCTGAAACGCACGCTCGGAGTAGTCGTTATGCAGACAGTAACCGGCGACATGCTTGAGCGCGTCCGTTTCCGAGACATAACGGGCCTGGCGGCCGATGATCACGGCCAGCTCGATTTCCCAGTCGGTCTTCTCGCTGCCACGGGGCAACTGGACCCCGTCGTTCGGACCGGCCAGCGCCGAGGTCGACTTGAAGAAGAGGATGGGTTCGCTCGGAATCGCCATGTTGGATTCCTTGGCGTGATCGACGAAGTTCAAACCGATGCAGACGATCTTGGTCGGCCGGGCGATCGGAGAGCCGAGGCGCGTGGAGGCCGGAACCACCGGCAAGGCCGAACCACCCTGGGCAACCCAAGGTGCGAGCCGGGCCGGGCCATCCGTCCCAAAAAACTCCCCGTTGTAGTCGGGAGCAAAGGCGCTGGCGTCGCGCCAGCTGCCATCGGAAAGAATGACGCCGGGCTTTTCTTGGCCGGCCGGACCGAAACGGATGAGCTTCATGAAGGAGTTAGCGGGGAATCGTAGGCAGCTGAAGGTTGCGGGGGCGAGCGCCGGGTCAGTTCAGCGGCATGTGCCGCGGGGTGATGACGATCTCCGGCACGGTGGCGCGCGGGGGCAGTTTGGCGACGGCTACGACCATGGCAGCGATATCCTCCGGTTTCAGCATGCGGGCACGTTGCTCGGCGGAAGGCGGAACCGGTCGCTTGTCGACCAGGGGGGTCTCGGTCTCACCGGGGTGGATGTTGGTCACGGAAATGCCGTCCGGCAGTGTTTCCAGGTTGGCAAAGGTGCCAATGGCGGACTGGGCGAATTTCGAGGCCGTGTAGGGCAGACCGGCCAGCTGCAGGACGCGGACACCGCCGAGGGAGACCACGTTGAAGATGCGTCCCGCCTTGCGGGCCCGCATGCCCGGGAGCACGGCGTGGATGCTATTGAATGCACCGGTCGCATTGGTCGACAGGACCCGATCAAATTCCGCCGGATCGATCTCGGCGAAAGTCCGTTTCGGGATGTTCACGCCGGCGGCGTAAACCAGGACGTCAATGGGACCGGCGTTGGCCTCGACCCAGGCGACCAGCTCGCCCACCTCGGTCCGATTGGTGGCATCGCAGGTTTTGACCAGCAGCGAGGCGCCGACGTCAGGCAGTTTTTTCGCCGCCTCAAGCGCGGCCGCGGTGCGTGCGGCAAGCACGACACGGCTGCCCTCGCGGGCAAATGCGAGGCCGATACCCAGCCCGATGCCGGAGCCACCGCCGATGACGAGTACAGTTTTGTTCTTAAGCGTTTCCATAGAAAAAAGGTGGTCTTGCAGCCGACACCGCCAACCGCGCAGGCGCCGGATCTACTTAGGCGGGCACGGCTATCTGATTTCGAGCAGGGTGGCGGCCGTCCAGGGACGCGTGAGCTGCCGGGTTTCATTGCGTACAGTGGCGACCTGCGCGGGGGAAATCAGCGCGGCGCTGTGGCCCCACGAGTTGCGAATGTAGCTCAGGGCAGAGGCGATCTGGTCGTCATTTAGGCCGGCCGCGAGCCCCGGCATCTCGGGCAGGATGGCCGGGGGCTGATAGATGGTGCCGTTGACCGTGATCGTCCCGGACATACCTTGCAGGACCAGCCGGATAAGCCGGTTCTCAGGTCCGGTCGCCCACTCCGAATTGGCCAGCGGCGGAGCGCTGGGGACCACTCCCTGGCCGTTCGTGCCGTGGCAGGCAGCACAGATCTGCTGGTAGACGGCGGCGCCGGCTGTTACGCGGGCGGCCTCGGCGGGTGTCAGGACCCGGGCCACGGTGGCGGTGGGCCCGGCGGCCGAAACGCCCGGGCCAATGCCGGCGATCATGGCGCGGGCTTGCCAAGAGTCCGCCGGCTGGGCGGCCGCGAGCGTTTGAAGCGCCGCGACTTTTTCGGGCGCACGTTCGCGGACAATGGCGCCAGCAAGGGCCTGCAGCAGCGCGGGGCGGCCCGGCTGAGTCGTGGCCCACTGCGGATCGGCGATGAGGGCCTGGAGGAAGGCCAGCTCCGAATCCTGGAGGCCGCTGATAACCGCATCGCGTTGCAGGACGGTGCCCGACGCCTGCGTGACGATGCGGGCGAGCACAGGCAGCGCGCCCGGCTTAGGGAGGTTTCCGGCCGTGAGGGCGGCCTGGAAAAGCGTTTCCTCGGCGGTCTTGGGGGGGAGCGCCGCGATCGCCTGCAGGAGAGCGCGCTGGCCGGCAGGATTGGCACTGGTTAGGGATTCGGCAACGCGCAGCGCGGCGACCTGAATCTTGGGGTCCGCATCAGCCACGGCTTTCAGGCAGGCCTCGAGCACGCCCGCGGGCAGCGTGGCGGGGCCGGCGGTGAATGTCGCGTCGGCCCGGTAGAGTTTGACCATGTTGCCGGCGCTTTCCGTGGTCGGTGCCGCCTGTGCGGGAAGTTCCGCCAGCAGTCCCTCAAGGGTCCAAAGGGCATGGATCCGGGCCAGTTGGCTGGGACCGGTCTGCACGACCTGCACGAGCGCGGGCACGACCGAGCGGTCGCCGCGCTCGACGAGCAGGCGCTGCGCGTTATCGCGGGTCCAGCCATTGGAGTCACCGAGCCGGCGGACGAGGGCCGCCGGGGTCTCAGTCGAGAGGTGCGGGAAGGCGGCAGGCTGTTTCGCGGTGGAAACCACGCGATAAAGGCGACCGTAGTGGATGCCCTGCTCTAGCCCCCGGGAGAGCGTCTCGGCCCGGAGGTAGGCCGTCATGAACTGCCCATACTGGGCAATGCCGCGGTAGAGGTCGACCATCCAGAGCGCGCCGTCGGGTCCGTTGTAGAGATTGACTGGACGGAACCGTTCGTCGGTCGACGCGAGAAACTCGCGGTCCTCGTAGGGGAACTTCGCGGTCAGGGTGAGATCCCGATCGGAGACGAGATTGCGCTTGATAAGGTTCAGCGCCTCGTCGGCGACGAACACGTTGCCGACATACTCGCCCGGGAAGTTGTCGCCGCGATAGAGGAGCGGGCTGCAGGACGACGCGAACACGAAGGCCCGGCCCGTCTTGGGATCGAGGACCTCGGGCGAATAGCCGCGATTGGTGGCGGTGTTCATCCGAGCCGGCCACACGCGCTGGTCGTTCGAGACGAAGAGATTCAGTCCCGCATTGGTCGGGTAGTGCGCGTTCCGGCTCATGTAGTTGGCCGGGGTGAAATCGCCGAGGAGCTGACTGTTATTAACGTTATAGAACAGCTTGCCGTAGTTGTCCTGGGTCATGCCCCACTGTCCGCGCCGCTCCGTCGCCTGCCGGACCATCGTGCCCTGGATCAGCCGGTAACGCGTGGGCGACTCGCCGTTGTAGTACCAGTTGTCCATGGCGCGGAACATTGTGTTGGGCGCGTGCTCCACGTTGCCGCCACCGTATTGGTCATCGACCAGCTCGGTCTTGTCGGCCTTGCCATCGCCGTCGGTGTCGCGCGCAAAGTAGAGCTTGTAGTCGGAGACGTACATGACGCCGCCCGAGGTCGCCGCGATGGCGCGCGGGAGGATCAGGCCGTCAACGAAGACCGTCGATTTGTCGAAGCGGCCGTCGCCATTGGTGTCCTCAAGTCGAGAAATGCGGCAGGTGGGGTCGCGCTCCTTCCCGCGGTCGATGTCGAGCATGTAGCTGCGCATCTCGAGCACATAGGCGCGGCCGTCCTCATCAAAAGAGAGCATGATCGGGTCCTCGATCATCGGCTCGACCGCGGCGAGTTCCAGGCGGAAGCCGGGCTCGAGCTGGACCGTTTTGGCGGAATCGGCAGCCGAAAGGACTGGGGATGGCGGGACGGGGGGCAGGTTCGGGATCCGCTCCATCGCCAGGCCAGCGGTGCCGCTCATGTTGTCGCGCGGCAGGGCGGCCCCGAGGCCGGCGGTCAACTCGGCCAGGGTGAGCCTGCCGTCCTTATCGGTGTCCCACGTGGGGAAGCGCCTGGTAAAACCTTCCTTCAGCTCACCGGCGGCAATCGCGCCATCGCGGTTGAGGTCCGAGGCGGTGAAGAACGCGAGCGGCGTGCCGCCGGTGCCGCCACCTCCGCCGCCGCGGCCACCACGGCCGGCTCCGCCGGCAGGCTGCGGGTTTGTCGCGCTGTCGAAGCGCAGCAGAAATTCATCCTGACGCACCCGCCCGGTCTTCTCCGGATCCAGCCGGTCGAACCATGCGTCCGCCACCGTGCCGAGTTCCGCATTGGTCAGCCTTTGGTCCGAATCCTTGTCTCCTTGGGAAACAAGCAGGCCGGCGAGCGTGGCTTCGGGCGCGGCCGCCGCACCCCCGCCGCCGCCGCGTCCACCACCGCCCCCACGGCCGCCTCCCGCGCCACCACCCCCTCCTCCAGCGGCACCGCCGCCGTCAGGGGCTTGGGCGTGGAGCGAGCCGACGGCCAGTGCGATTGCGGCAAGAAACCGCCAAGAACGAAAGACGGCACGAGTATCCGATACGACTAAAGTCATGGAGAGCAGGGGGAGGGGTAGTTCCGACGCGGGGTTCGAAGTTGAGGCTGACCGCTTCCGCCTGGGCAGCACTTGGGCCTTCTTGCGGGTGGGGTCGTGCGGGAGCCGAATCTCGTGGCGAGGACGAATCAATTATTAAGGATAATCAAGTCAATCTGGGGCAGGCTCGCCTCGCGTCGTCGCCAATCGCGGCCGTCCGCCGATTGGCGACAACGCGGGGTGCCAGGCTCCGCATGGCGCGCACGCCTCACCTTCCGGTGGCGAGGGGTGCCAGGACCGCCTGCACCCGCGCGGCAATCCGGGAGGCACCGTCGGCGTCGGGATGAACGCCATCGAGCGTGAGGTTCGCGGCATCCCTCAGGGCTTCGTGCAGGTCGACCAACGTGGCGCCGGCGGCCCGGGCGATGGCCTCGATTCGGCCGGCGATGTCGCCAGCCAGCAGTTTCTCATCGACCCCGCCCGCTCCGGTGAAGGCCGGCGGCGGCTTGGCCAGGAAAAACCTCGGCCGCCCGGCGCCAGCGGCGAACATCGTCACCAGCGCGCGGTAATCGGCCTCGAAGGCCGCCGCACCCCGCCAGTTCTCGGCCTTGCTATCGTTCGTGCCGAACAGAATCACGACGACATCCGGATTGAAATCGAGGGCGGCCGTCAGTGCGGGCTGCCCCCAAACCGAATTGTCACCGCCTTTCTGGACCGTAGTGCCGGGAATGGCGAAATTGCGCACGTCCCAGCGGGGCCCGAGTTGCCGGGACAGATTGCTGGCCAAGTCCGTCCGGGGCGCGAGGTTGTCCGGCGGACCCAGCTGAGCCGGACCGCTGGGAGCGCCTCCGCGACCCACGGGCAGCGCGGCTCCGGCGAGACTGGTGCTGCCTCGACCGGTGAGCGGCGGAAGGTTGGCCTGCGGAACCAGTGCGGACACTGCCGCGGGGTTCAGCCTTTGGGGCGAGGCTTGGAGCCAAGCCCAGAGATCCGCCCGCTGTTTCGCCAGGGCAAGCTCGGCCTCGCCGAGCGCCGCGACCCGGGAGTTGATTTCCGACGGCGCCGACAGGCTGGCCGTCGCGACCGCTGCGCGCGCCGCATTCACATCCTGCAGGGCCCGCTGTGGGGCCGCGGCCATCGCTCTTACCGCGGCCAACTGACGGGCAGACACATCAGCCAGCTGAATTCCGCCGCGCGGGGTTGTTCCGTTGGTCGCCCCGGGAAATGGCTGGCCAATCTCGTCGCCCAAGATTGCCACACGGATGGGCCGGTCCAGGGTCGCGAGATTGGGCCGGGTGGCCGGAGCCGGCATGGCAGCGGGCACCGTCGGACCGCCGGCCGGCAGCTCCTTCACGCGGATGCGCCGATAGTCCATCACGCCGAGGTCAGCTTCGAAGCCAAGCCCGCCGGTCGCGGAAACACGAAACGAAGGTTCCAGCACCTCACCATTGGAGGAGGCAAAGACCCAGGGTCCGTGCACATAAATCTCCAGGGTGTTCCACTCCTGGGTGCGGTGGTGCAGGAGATCGTAATACGGCCCAACCGTGAGAAAATCGCGAACCTGAAGCTGGGTGCCACGCACGAACACGCCGCCGTCGGTCCACTGCATCGGCCGAAACTCCATCCGGATCACGCAGTTGGCCGGCAGCGGTTGTGTCGTTGCCAGTTGCTGTTGCAACCGTGGGAGGCGATCGTTCACCCGGAGCAGACCGTCCTTCGCTTCATAGCGCCCGTCAGGGCTGGCCGTGAGGCCGTCGAAGCCCTGGGCCTGCGCGCCGGGATAACCCCAGCCCGTGAGATCGCGGCCGTTGAAGAGCGAGACGAATCCCGGCTCGAGTTGAAAGTTGTCAGCCTCGGCCGAAAAGGCCGGGACCGTCTGAAGGACGCAGAGCGTGGCAAGGCAACACAGCAACGATTTCATGGGGGGATGGGGTAAAGTTCGAACAGCTAAATCAAGTCGCGGATCGGGTCTCCCCTGCCTCTAGCTCGGCGAGAATCTGGCGGCGAGCGAGATCGCCTGCTACCAAACCTTGGCTCGCCGAG
>CAIYFD010000084.1 GCA_903925425.1 uncultured Opitutia bacterium
TCTTCGGGTCGCGCTGGCAGACGGCGACAAGATTGGCGTCGGGGTGCGCCTGGTAGATCGGGATGAACTCGGCGCCGAAGCCAAGTCCGACGATGGCAATGTTGATCTTTTTCGACATGACGGGGTTAGGAGATGGACGAGAGGGGCCGACGAGGGGATGAGGGGAAGGGGCGACGCAGCAAGTAACAGGGCTACGACGGGAGCGGACCGGGCGGGGTTGGGGTTACGGTCGAGCACATCATAGCAAACCGGCAGTGGCCAATCCTATGAGAGATGGCGCAAATATAATGAGTTTTTTCACTTGAGGGTTTCCCGTTTCCCCGGGGACAACGCTCACCGGGCGCTCCGGAAGCGCATATCGGATTGATTTTTTACGTAGGTGCCCGGACAACCCCCCTGTGCCCCGGAAATCCACGGTCCGCCGCCGCGAAGTGGCTTTGTTGATTGAGTCGTCGAACGCCTACGCGCGCGGCCTGCTGCAGGGCGTGGTGCATTACGTGCGCGATCACCAGTCGTGGATCCTCCACCTCAAGGAACAGGGGCGCGGGGACAATCCCCCGGCGTGGCTGGAGAAGTGGCGCGGGGACGGCATTATCGCGCGCATTGAGACGCCCGTCATCGCCCGCGCGGTCGCCCGCGCCGGGTTGCCCACGATCGACGTCAGTGCGGCGCGGCTCCTCCCCCGCCTGCCCTGGGTCGAGACCGACGACGGCCGGATCGCGGGGCTGGCCGCCGATCACCTGCACGAGCGAGGCTTCCGACATTATGCCTTCTGCGGCGACGCCCGCTTCAATTGGTCGCGCTGGCGCGAGGAGGAGTTCTGCCGGCAGGTCCGGGGTCTTGGTTTCGAATGCCACGCTTACACGGCTGGCGTCTCGCCGGAGGATTCCGCCGCCCAGATCGAGGACATCGCGCGTTGGCTCGCGACCCTGCCGAAGCCGGTTGGGATCATGGCGAGCTACGACACGCGCGGCCGCCAGGTCCTCGAGGCGTGCCGACGCCGGGGACTTTCCGTGCCCTATGAGGTGGCGGTCGTGGGCGTGGACAACGACGAGCTGCTGTGTGAGCTCTCGATCCCGCCGCTCACCAGCGTCATCCCCAATCCCCAGCGAACCGGATACGAGGCCGCCGCGTTGCTCGACCGGTGGATGGGTGGTGCGAAGGTCGCCCCCAGCGCCCACCGGATCCCGCCCCTCGGCGTCGCGGCCCGCCAATCGACCGATGTGCTGGCGATCGACGACCAGGCGGTGGCCCGGGCGGTGCACTACATCCGCGAAAACGCCTGCCTCGGCATCAACGTGGCCGACCTCCTCGCCACCGTGCCGTTGTCGCGGCGGGCGCTGGAGCAACGATTCCAACGCCTGCTCGGCCGCACGCCGCGCGAGGAGATCCAGCAGGTGCGCCTCGACCGCGTCCGGCAGCTGCTCACCGACACCGATCTTCCCCTCTACACGATCGCCGAACGCACGGGCTTCGAGCACGTCGAGTACCTGAGCGTCGTGTTTAAGCGAGAGACCAAAATGACGCCGAGCCGCTACCGGGCCAAGGCACGGGGCTAGCCGGCCCTGCCTACTTTTCACCTATTAGATGAAAAATAGGCAAAGCCTTCGGCCCATCCTCCATTCGTACGAAATCCAACGAAGCTTCGGCGATTTTGAGTGTAGAATCTGGACAAACGTTGCCGTAGGATGACCGGCGGGCGTCACTTGCCGCCAGTCAACCGTCACATGTCACTTCCCCTAAAGTCCCTCGACACGAAGCTGGCGGCGCTGAAGGCGGACCCGAAGTCGCGGGCGTTCATCCTCGCCGACGCGAAGGACGCGGACATGGCGTACGGCGTGCGGGCGCCGGGCCAGCGCTCGTACCTGGCGCAGCAGGGTGCGCGGCCGGCCCAGTTTTCGCCCGAGGTCTGGACCCGGCAGGAGTACGGCTACCGCAACCTGCCCGAGTTCCTGGACATCATCCGGGAGGTCACGCAGCAGGGCCTCGTCGATATCATGCTGATGTCGGCCTACGTGAACGAGCAGCTCACGATCAAGGAAGGCCTGTTCAAAAACTCACCCATCACTCCCGCCGCCCGCGCGAACGACACCACGGAGGTCTGGGCCGTCCGCCATGGCTGCTACCCCGCGGAGCCGAGCCAGCCGTTCCGCAGTGCGCACATCGACCACATCCAGTGCGGGGTGGCCGACTGCGACCGCGACACCGAGCTGCCCGGCGCCAACCTCGGGCTCTACTCCCTCACCTACCTCAATGACCTCAAGGCCGACCGGGAGGCCCTGCTCTGGTACAAGTCGTTCCGGGAAGAGGCGGAGCGAAAGGGCTTCCGTCATTTCCTCGAGGTCTTCGACCCCAACGTCGATTCCGGCATCCCGCCGGAGAAGTTGGGCGAGTTCATCAACGACAACATCGTCCGGACCCTCGCCGGCGTGCCGCAAGCCGCCCGGCCCATCTTCCTGAAGATCGTTTATCACGGGCCCAAGGCGATGGAGGAGATCGCGCAGTACGACCCGAACATGATCGTGGGCATCCTCGGCGGCAGCGCCGGCACGACCCACGACGCCTTCAAGCTCCTGCACGACGCGCAAAAGTACGGCGCCCGTGTCGCCCTCTACGGCCGCAAGATCAACCAAGCCGAGCACCAGCTGGCGTTCATCGAGTTCCTGCGCCGCATCACCGAGGGCCAGCTCGGCCCCGCGGAGGCAGTCCATGCCTACCACGGCGTGCTCCAGGCAAAAAACATCAAGCCGCACCGTTCGCTCGCGGACGACCTCAAGCTCACCGATGGGGCGATGCGCGACGACGGCCGCGGGGCCAAGCCCCGCAACTCGGTAGAGATCCGGAACAATCCGCTCGCGAGGGCTTCCCGCCCGGCCGCGGCTCCGGCGGGCAAACCCACGTGGCCGGTCCTCGCCAACGGGCATCCTGATTTTGCCCAGATGTCCTCCGACCAACGCCACGCCTACAATCGCGCGCGCCTCGGCGGGCTTTTTTCCTGACTTGGCACCGCCCCGGCGTTCGTTTTTCCGTGATCTGCCCGAAGAAATCGCGTCCATTAGCGTCCCTTCGCGTTTAAAAAACCTCTCCTCCCCACTTATGAACCTGAATCGCAAACTCCGCATGGGCATGGTCGGAGGCGGACGCGGCGCCTTCATCGGCTCCGTCCATCGCATGGCCGCCGCACTCGACGGCCAGATCGAGCTCACGGCCGGCTGCTTCTCCGCCGACGCCGAGAAATCCCGGCTCTCGGGCGCTGACCTGCACCTCGATCCGGCACGCGTCTACGACACCTACCAGGAAATGGCGAAGCGCGAGGCCGCCCTCCCCGCGGGAAAACGCATCGACTTCGTCAGCATCGTCACGCGCAACAACACCCACGTCGCCATCGCCAAGGCCTTCCTCGAGGCGGGTTTCAGCGTGATCTGCGACAAGCCCGTCGCGTTCAACCTCGCCGAGGCCAAGAAGCTCAAGACCATCGTGCAGAAGAGCGGCAAGGTCTTTGCCCTCACTCATAACTACACCGGCTACCCGATGGTGAAGGAGGCCCGGGAGTGGGTCCGCGCCGAAAAACTCGGCAAGCTCCTCAAGGTCGTCGTCGAGTACCCGCAGGGCTACGCCATCACGGCCATCGCCGGCGGCGAAGGGAAGATCGCCAACTGGCGCATGGATCCGTCGATCGCAGGCATCTCCAACTGCATGGCCGACATCGGCACCCACGCGGCCAACCTCGCCCGCTTCATCACCGGCCTCGAGATCGAGGAACTGTGCGCGGACCTGAACACGTTCATTCCCGGTCGCCTGCTCGATGACGACGGCACCTGCCTGCTCCGCTTCAAGGGCGGCGCCCGCGGCCTGCTCTTCGCCTCCCAGATTTCCAGCGGCGACGAAAACAACCTCAGCATCCGCGTCTGGGGCACCAAGGGCTCGCTGCAGTGGCACCAGGAGAATCCCGACGAGCTGGTTTGGAAAGCGGTCAACGAACCGCACCAGATCCACCGCCGCGGCAACAGCTACCTCGCCCCGATCACGCAGAAGTACTCCCGCACGCCGTTCGGACACCCCGAGGCGTTCATCGAGGCCTTCGCCAACGTCTACCGCGCCGCCGCCGAGGCCATCGCCGACGTGCAGGCCGGCAAGCCGCTGCCGAAGCATCCGGACTACCCGACAATCGACGCCGGCCTCGAGGGCATGGCCTTCATCGAGACCGTCGTGAAGTCGTCCAAGGCCGGCGCCAAGTGGGTGAAGTTCCCGAAGCTCTGAGGCCGATCGTTCGGGGCTTTTCACGCAGCATCCAGACTTCGGGACGCCGGCCGGCGGAATCCGCCGTTGACGACCGTCCCTGGCGCACCGGGTAATCCAACCATGAGCGCATCCCTTCCGGCCAAGGCGGCCCCCAAACTCCGGCAAGGATCCCTCTTCGTTGCGCCGGAACTGCAGGTCCTCGTAGCTGAGCGCGTGCTGCCCGGGCTGTCCCTGACGCCGGCCAGGTTTTGGTCGGTGCTGGAGGACCTCGTGACCGGGCTCGGGCCGCGCAATCGCATGCTGCTGGAGCGTCGCGACGCCCTGCAGGCGCAGATCGACGCGTGGCACCGGGCGCACCCCGGCGCGTCCTTCCCTTCCCCCGAGTACCGCACCTTCCTGCAGGAGATCGGCTATCTCGTCCCGCCGGCACCTCCGGTCGCCATCAATCCGCAGAACGTCGACCCCGAGATCGCCCGCCTCGCCGCCCCGCAACTGGTGGTCCCGGTCACCAA
>CAIYFD010000085.1 GCA_903925425.1 uncultured Opitutia bacterium
AGGCGAACATCTTCGAGCACAACATCCGGCGCGTGTTCCCGCGGCTTCGACCGGTCCCATGAGTTGCTCGTCCACTCAGGTAGGAATCATCGGCGCCGGACCCGCGGGTCTCGTGCTCTCGCACCTCCTGCACCTGGAGGGCATCGACTCCGTCATCCTCGAAAGCCGCACCCGCGCCGAGGTTGAGTCAACGGTCCGGGCGGGCGTGCTCGAGCACGGCACCGTGGAGCTGCTCAAGGCGATCGGCGCCGGCGATCGGATGCAGCGCGAGGGCGCGGAGCATCGCGGCGTCTATTTCCGCTTTGGCGGCGAGACCCACCGGATCGATTTCGGCGAACATACCGGCCGCTCGATCATGCTCTATGCGCAGCACGAGGTCATCAAGGACCTGATCGCGCTGCGCCTCGCCACAGGCGGGACGATCCACTTTGGCGCCAAGGCCTCGACCTTTGCGGGCCTCGACACCGCCAAGCCTTCAATCCGCTTCACGGCCAGCGGCGACGAAAACGAGCTCACCTGCGATTACGTCGTCGGTTGCGACGGTTACCACGGCGTGGTCCGCCCCGCCTTTCCCCGGGAGCGAAAGGAATTCGCCCACACGTTTCCGTTTGGCTGGCTCGGGATACTGGTGGAGGCCCCGCCGTCTTCGGATGAGCTGATCTATGCCCACCACGACCGCGGTTTTGCGCTGGTCAGCACCCGTTCGCCGACCGTCCAGCGGATGTACCTGCAATGCGATCCGCATGACGACCTGGCCCAATGGTCCGACGACCGCATCTGGGCCGAGCTGCACACCCGGCTGGAAACGAAGGACGGCTGGAAGCCGAAAACCGGCCGCCTGCTGCAGAAGTCGATCGTGGCCATGCGCAGCTTTGTGACCGAGCCGATGCAGCACGGCCGGCTTTTCCTCGCCGGCGATGCGGCGCACATTGTACCCCCGACCGGCGCGAAGGGGCTCAACCTCGCCGTGGCCGACGTCCAGGTGCTGGCCCGCGGCCTGGCTGAGTTCTACCGCTCCGGCCGGACCGACCCGCTCGCCGGCTACTCGGCCACCGCGCTGCGCCGCGTCTGGCAGGCCCAGCATTTCTCCTGTTGGATGACCTCGATGTTCCACCGAGTCCCTGACGCCGATCCCTTCCAGCAACGCTTGCAGCTGGCACAACTCGGCCATGTCTGCTCGTCGCCCGCCGCTACACGCGCGCTCGCCGAGTGCTATGTCGGCCTTTTCGGACCCTAGCGCCCGCCGTTTTTCTGTCCCAGCCCCCAAAAAAAGCCACCCATGACAGCACCCCAAAATCCAAAGCCGGTCGACATCGGCACCCTCATCGACGAGGGCCGCTGGAGCCCTTATCTTAAGTTCCTCGTTTTCCTCGCCGCGCTCGCGATTATTTTTGACGGCATCGACAACCAGCTTCTGGCGGTGTCGATCCCGTCGATGATGAAGGAGTGGAGCCTGCCGCGCGCCGCTTTCTCGAACGTCCTCGCGATCGGGATGATCGGCATGATGCTCGGCGGCGCCATCGCCGGGTTCGTCGGCGACCGGCTGGGACGGAAGGTCGCGCTGCTCGCGAGCGTGCTCGTTTTCGGCGTCATGAGCATGACGATCGCCGCCGCCAATGGCGTGTTCGCCCTCGGGCTCCTGCGCTTCCTCGCCGGCATCGGCCTCGGCGGGGCGATGCCCAATGCCGCCGCCCTTGCCTCGGAATATGTGCCGCGGCGGCAACGGCCCTTTGCGGTGACCCTGACCATCGTCTGTGTGCCCCTCGGGGGCATGCTGGCGGCCTATCTCGCCGGTCTCATCATCCCGGCCTTCGGCTGGCGAATCCTGTTTATCGCCGGCGGCGCCGTGCCGCTGGTGGCGTTGGCGGTATTCGTTCCGTTTCTCGCGGAATCACCACGCTTCCTGACCCGGCATCCCGCCCGCTGGCCCCAGCTGGAGACCTTCCTCAACCGGGCCGGACATCCCGTCCAGGCCGGCAGCGCTTTTGCCGATTCAACGGAGCGCCCAGTCGCCAAGGTTTCGGCGGGCGCCCTGCTCGGGGCGGACTTCCGCCGCGACACGCTCGCGCTCTGGGTCGCGTTCTTCTCCTGCATGCTGGCGGTGTACGCCGGTTTCAACTGGATCCCGGCCCTGCTCAACGGCGCTGGTTGGGGCGCCCGGGCTAGCGATGGCATTTTCTACTTCAACCTCGGGGGTGTTGCCGGGGCGGTCGCCGCCGGCCTGCTGATCGCCCGGTTCGGCTCAAAGGTCGTCATGCTCTGCCTCGGGGCCGGCTCGGCGGCCAGCGCGCTCGTCCTGGCGACGATGACGATCAACGCCCAGAGTATCACGCCGGTCCTGCTCATGCTCACCCTGACCGGCGGCCTGATCAATGCACTCACCACCATGCTCTACGCGTTGTCGGCGCACGTGTATCCCGCCGCCGTGCGGGCCACCGGCGTCGGCACGGCGGTCGCCTTCGGTCGCTTCGGCGCCGTGCTCAGCGCGGGTGCCGGCTCCAAGATGATGGATCTCGGCGGCACGGCCTACTTCTTTACTCTGATGGCCACCGCCGTGGTGGTTACCTTCCTCAGCCTGCTCGTGGTGCAACGCCACGTCACCCACCGGAACGCCTGAGCAAAAACTCCGACTAAGGTAGGGCTG
>CAIYFD010000086.1 GCA_903925425.1 uncultured Opitutia bacterium
CGCTCCCTGGCGAAATGATCCGGCCAACTGTCCGGTCCCACAATCCGGCGCCGCCCCTGCGATGAAGTTCGTCCCCGCCAAGCCGCCCCTCACCGGGGAAACGCTCGAGTCCCTCACAGACCGGCTCGCCGAACGCGGCGAACCGGCCTACCGCGCCAAGCAGATCCTCGGCTGGCTCTACAAGAAGCGCGTCACCTCCTGGGCGGAAATGACTGACCAGCCGGCCGCCCTGCGCGCCTGGCTGGACGAAACCTTCGACCTCATGCCGGCGGAACTCGTCGCCAACCGCCAGTCGGAGGACGTCACCGACAAGCTCCTGCTTGAGATGCGCGACCGCTCGCTGATCGAGACCGTGATCATCCGCGTCCCGCAGGAGGGCGTCGGCCAGGACCACTCCCGCAAGACCATCTGCATCTCGACGCAGGTCGGCTGCGCCATGGGCTGCGTCTTTTGCGCCAGCGGACTCGACGGGCTGAAGCGCGACCTCAGTGCCGGCGAGATCGTCGCGCAACTGCTGCAGGTCTGCCGGCGCGAGGACGCCCGCACGCCGCGCGCCCGCTCGGAACTGGCGTCGTTCGACAACATCGTCGTCATGGGCATGGGCGAGCCCCTTGCGAATTACGACGCGCTCATCCGTGCCCTCACCATTCTCAACGCCCCGTGGGGCCTCGGCTTCGGCGCCCGCCGCATCACCATCTCCACCAGCGGACTCGTGCCAAAGATCCTCCAGCTCGCGGAGGAGAAGCTCGGCTTTCGCCTCGCCATCTCTCTGCACGGCGTGACCGACGAGGTGCGTACCAAGATCATGCCGGTGAACAAGGCCTACCCGCTCGCGGAGCTTATCCCCGCGGTGAAGGTCTTCGCCGAGCGCCACGGCCGGATGGTCACGCTCGAGTTCATCCTGATCGAGGACGTCAACGATTCGCTCGATCAGGCCCGGCTCCTGCGGGATTACGCCGCCGACATCCACGCCCACGTGAACCTCATTCCCTACAACACCGTCGAGGGCCTGCCGTGGAAACGCCCCAGCCTCACGCGGCAGGAAAGGTTTGCCGACGTCCTGCGCGATGCCCGGGTGCCCGTCACCCTCCGCCGGGAAAAGGGCCACGACATCGCGGCCGCCTGCGGTCAGCTCCGGCTGCAGACCGAGAAGGACCGCGCCGCCGCGGTTACTTGACGAAACCGACAATCTTTTTTTCATACGCCTCCCGCAGTCGCTTTTCCCTTCCCCGTTCGTCAGTCCCCCGTTCCCCTTTCGTTCCCCTCCCTGCCGCGCCGCGCGGCCGACCCCGTTCCCTTTCCATGATCGAAGTCAAAGGTCTCGTTAAAACCTATGGCACCAAGCGTGCCGTCGACGGCGTCACGTTCAACGTGCGCCGCGGTGACATCCTCGGCTTTCTCGGGCCGAATGGCGCCGGCAAATCCACCACCATGAAGGTCATCACGGGTTACCTCCCGCCCACCGCGGGCTCCGTGACCGTGAACGGCATCGATGTCACGCAGGACCCCGTCGCCACCAAGCGCCTCATCGGCTACCTGCCCGAAAGCGCTCCGGCCTACGGTGAGATGACCGTGACCGAGTACCTCAATTTCCTCGCCGATATTCGCGGCTACCGCACGAAGGAAGCCCGCCAGGCCCAGGTCGAGCGCGCCATCGGTCTCACCCACCTCGAGGGCGTGCGGCGCCAGACGATCGAGACGCTCTCCAAGGGTTACCGCCAGCGCGTCGGTTTCGCGCAGGCCCTGCTGCATGATCCCGCCGTGCTCGTGCTCGACGAGCCAACCGACGGCCTCGACCCAAACCAAAAGCACGAGGTGCGGCTCCTGATCCGCCAGATGGCGGCCGAGAAGGCCGTGATCCTCTCGACCCACATCCTCGAGGAGGTCGATGCCATCTGCAACCGGGTCATCATCATCTCGCAGGGCAAGATCGTTTCCGACGAGACGCCCGAGAAAATGCATGCCCGCAAGTCCGGTGCCCGCCTCGACGAGATCTTCCGCCAGCTCACCCTTTCCGACGTCTAAGCCCCGCCGCCCATGTCGCAGATCTGCCCCCTCTTCAAACGCGAGTTCCTCGGCTACTTCCGGTCGCCGGTGGCCTACGTCTTCCTCGTCGCCTTCGTCGTCATCTCCATCTCACTCTCCTTTTCGCCCTTCGGTGGATTCTTTGAGTCGAACGACGCCAGCCTCCGGCTCTACTTCTCGTTTTACCCCTGGCTTTTCCTCTTCCTCGTGCCCGCCGTCGGCATGAGACTCTGGTCCGAGGAGCGCCGCACCGGCACGATCGAGCTGCTCTTCACGCTCCCCGTCACCCGCCTCGAGGCCGTCCTCGGAAAGTTTCTCGCCGCGTGGGCGTTCCTGACCCTCGCCATCCTCTCCAGCATCACGATGGCCTTCACCATCGCCTACCTCGGCAAGCCCGACTGGGGCGTGGTCGTGAGCACCTACCTCGGCAGCATCCTGATGGCCGGCGGGTATCTCGGCGTCTGCTCGCTGATGTCAGCCCTGACCAAGAACCAGGTGATCAGCTTCGTCCTCGGCCTCATCGCCTGCGCCGCCCTGCTCATGCTCGGTTTTAGCGGCTTCACCTCGACGCTCGAGTCGTTCCTCCCGGTCGCTGCGGCCGACGCCATCGCCAACTTCAGCTTTGCAACCCACTTCGAGGGATTCACCCGCGGCATCATCGATGCGCGCGACGTGGTGTTCTTCCTCTCACTGATGGGCTTCACGCTCTTCCTCAACGTCGTCGTCCTTGACCGCTGACCCGCCATGAAATCCAGCCGCGTCATCCTCGCCGTCCTCCTGCTCTTCGCCGGGCTTGTGCTCGTCAACTACCTGGCGTCCTCGCTGCCCGGGCGCCTCGACCTGACGGCGGACAAGATCTACACGCTGTCCGACGGCACCAAGTCGCTGCTCGGCAAGATCGAGGAGCCGATCACCCTCGACTTCTACTTCACCCGCAGCGCGAACGGACTCCCGATTTCCGCCAAGAACTACGCCGACCGCGTCGAGGAAATCCTGCGCCAGTACGCCCGGAACTCGGGCGGCAAGATCCACCTCAACGTCATCGATCCGCGCCCCGACACCCCCGAGGAAGAGCGCGCGGGCCTCGCCGGCCTTTCCTCCCAGACCCTGCCCTCGGGCGACCGCATTTCCCTCGGTCTCGTCGCCACCCAGGCCGGCCAGCAGAAGGTCATCGCCGCCATCAGCCCGCAGCGGGAACCGTTCCTCGAGTACGATCTGTCCCAGCTCATCGCCCATGTGCAGCAGCTTGACCGGAAGAAACTCGGCATCCTCTCCTCGCTGCCGATCATGGAGACGCAGAACCGGGCCCTCGTGGTGCAGGGCAAAGCCGACCCGGGTCAGATTATCGCCCAGGAATGGAGCAACACCTTTGAGCTCGTCGCCGTGAATCCCAACGGCGTCGCGCTGCCGCAGGGCCTCGACGCCCTCGCGATCATCCATCCCCAGGCCATGTCGCCCTCGCTCCAGTTCGAGATCGACCAATACATCCTCGGCGGCCACCCGGTGTTTCTCGCGGTGGATCCGTCCTCGCTCTACAACAAGCGCCAAGCCGGGCAACTGACCTCGGTCGGCAGCGCGCCGCCGAATGCTTCCAGCGATCTGCCTGAACTGCTCCAGGCCTACGGTATCGACTACGATGCGGACTCCGTGGTCGGCGACCCGCTGAAGTCGACCCAGACCCGCGACAACTCCGGTGCCACCGTGCGCACGCCGGTCTGGCTCACGCTGGACGAGTCCAACTTCAACAAGGCCGTGCAACCCGCCAGCCGGATCAGCAAGGCCTTCCTCATCGAGGCCGGTTCCCTTTCCCCCCGCGCCGGCAGCCGCACGACATTCACCCCGGTGGTCCAGTCGAGCGACTCCGCCGGCCTGCTGAAGTCCGACCTGCTGCTCATCAACAGCAGCGAGGTGCTCACGCGCAGCCTGCAGGCGTCGGGCAAAAAAACCATCGCCGCCCTCGTCACCGGCAAGTTCGCCTCGGCCTTCCCGAACGGCGCCCCCCCCGAGGCGACCGATCCCGCGAATCCTGTGCCGAAACCTGCCGTGGCGCTGCCGTCACTCAAGGAATCCACCGGCAACTCCACCCTCGTCGTCATGGCCGACACCGACTGGATGCTCGATCAGGTCGCCGCGCGCAAAAGTTCGTTCCTCGGCCAGACCTACGTTCAGCCCCAGGGTGACAACCTCGCGTTCGCCACGAACATCGTGGAGTTCCTCGGTGGTTCGTCCGACCTGATCAGCATTCGCAGCAAGGGCAGCGCCGCCCGCCCCTTCGATGTCGTCGCGGGCATGGAGATCGAGGCCGACCGCCAGTACCAGGAAAAGGCTGCGGGACTCGAGAAACGCATCGGCGAGATCCAGAACCGTCTTTCCGAACTCGCCGGCAAGAACGAGGACAACCTCAAGCTCGTCGCCTCGGCCGAGACCACCAAGGCCATCGAGGAAGCCCGCCGCGAACAGGCCACCCTCCGCGGCCAGGTGCGCGAGATCCGCCGCGCCCTCCGCGAGGGCATCGACGCCCTCGAGAACAAGCTGCTCGTCACCAATCTCGTCGTCGCCCCGATCCTGCTCTGCGCCTTCGGCCTGTGGTTCCAAAAGCGCCGGCGCCGCGCCACCTGAACCGTCCCTCTTCCCGACCCGCCGTCTCCCGATGAAGCTGAAGTCGCTCGCCCTTGCTGTTGCCGTCCTCGCGGTTCTTTCCGCCGTCACGTGGTTTGTCCAACGCCCGGCGCCCGTGCCGCCGGCGGACCCGCGCCTTGGCCAACCCCTGCTATCCGAGGCCGTGCTCAAGCAGGCCGCCAAGCTCGTCGTGACCGAGGCCGAGGGCACCGTCACCGTGGTGAAGGGTGAGGGCGACAAGTGGACGGTGGCCAATTTCCACGATTTTCCTGCCGACATCTCAAAGCTGATCCGGCTCGTCGACACGCTGCAGGAGGCGAAGCTGGAGCGGCTCGTGACCACCAGCCCGAGTTACATCGCCCGGCTGGGCTTCGGGGCCTCCCGCCTCGCGCTGCAGGAC
>CAIYFD010000087.1 GCA_903925425.1 uncultured Opitutia bacterium
AGCAAGGCCGCCGGCCAAAATCGCAAAGGCCCGGATCGGACAAAAACCGAGGTACTGTCAGCGGACGACGGCATGGGGTATGCGCCGCATTTCGTCGGACTGCCGGCGTTTTGCCAGTCCGAAGCGGTTTCCACAGGAGCGCGCGGAGGCAACCGGGATCCCAGCCCACATCCTCCGCGGCCTCCGGTAAAACTGTCATGGATTGAGCGTTGAAAGTTCGCCGGGGCGCGTAGAGTTTTCCGCGTCGTCCCCATGCAAAAGGCCATCCACGGAATCACCGTCGCGCACTTCTTCGAAACCTACGGGGCGAAGCTGAAGCTGGAGCTGGTCGCCGGCGGGGACGGTCTGCACCGGATTATCCGTGAGGGCACGATCAACCGTCCCGCCCTCGCCCTCACAGGCTTCTTCAAGTATTTCGCGAACAAACGCCTCCAGGTCCTCGGCGCCGCCGAGCTCACCTACCTCAAGACGCTCACCCACGAGCGCCAGACGGAGATCTTCACCGAGATCGCGCGCAAGGGTATCCCCTGTTTCGTCCTGACCCGGAACTATGCCCCCACCAAGGCGCTGCTGACCGTCTCGCAGGAGATGAAGCTGCCGCTCTTCCGCAGTCCGCTGATCACGATGCATTTTGTCAGCCAGGCGACTCTCTGCATCGACAACGAGTTCGCCCCGAGCACGACCGAGCACGCCACGACCCTCGACGTGAAGGGTGTCGGCGTGATGCTCCGCGGCGACTCCGGCGTCGGCAAAAGCGAGTGCGCCCTCGCGCTGATCGAGCGCGGCCATTCCCTCGTCGCGGACGACCTCACCGTGATCAAGCTGCTCGACGAGCGCGAATTGATGGCCTCCAGCCGCCCGCTCAACCGCGGCTACATGGAGTGCCGGGGCATCGGCATCATCAACATCGGTGAGATGTTCGGCATCAAGTCGGTGCGGCTCGAGAAGCGCATCGACATGGTGGTGACCCTCCGCGAGTGGACCCCCGAAGTGGTCGAGGAACGCACCGGGCTCGAGGAGAACCACTACGAAATCATCGGAATGAGGGTGCAACACATCGAGCTGTACGTCCGGCCCGGCCGCGACATCGCCCGCCTCGTTGAAGTCGCGGCCATGACCCATGCGCTCAAGCGCATCGGCCACGACCCGGCCAAGGAATTCAACGACCGCCTGATCGCCTTCATGGCGAAGGAAGCGGCCTCGTCGCCGACCTCGATCAAGGCGGTCGACCGCGAGGAACGCGCACCGGGCGGCGGCGGCAGCTGAGTGGTGGACTGGTGGTAGGGCGGGCTCGGTGAGGCCCCCGTGCGGTGGATCAATATCGCGGCTGAGGCACCGCCTCAGCCCTACCTCGGAATCACTGCTGCACTCACGGCGCCTTCACCGTCACGCCCGCGGCCGTAAGGACATGGTGGATCTTCCGCGCGAGCTCCGCGGCGCCGGGGCGATCTCCGTGCAAGCAAAGCGTGCCGGCCTTGATTTTGACCTCGGTGCCGTCCGCGGTGCGCAAGCTACCCCGAAGCACAAGCGAGAGTACCTGGGCCACGGCGGCGGAATCATTCGTGAGCACCGCACCCGGCTCGGTCCGCGGGGTGAGCGATCCGTCGGGTTGATAGCTGCGGTCCGCGAAGGCCTCCTCCGTCACGCGCAGGCCGCAACGCCGCCCCGCCGCCGCGAGCTCGCTGCCCGCCAGCACGAACAGGAGGAGTTTCGGATCGGCGGCATGGACCGCAATGGCCACGGCGGCCGCGATCTTCCGGTCGCGGGCTGCCAGGTGGTAGAGCAGGCCGTGGGGCTTCACATGCCGCACGGGAGCAACCGCCTGCAGCGCGGCGATCTGGGCCCCGACGAGCCGGGAAATCTCCGCCGTCGCCGGCACTTCCCCGCTCCGGCCGAAATGCGCGCGGTCCGCGAATCCGGGGTGGGCGCCGATGGCGACACCATGCCGCTTCGCGAGCGCCACGGTCGCTCGCATCGTGGCCTCGTCACCGGCGTGTCCGCCGCAGGCGATGTTGGCCGAAGTGATGAACGGCATGATCTCGGCATCATGCCCGGCGCCTTCGCCGAGGTCGCAATTCAGGTCGATGGATGAGGAAAGCATTTCTTAACCACGGATTACACAGATGGCACGGATGGGAAACTAAACAGTTTTACAGCAGGCAACGAAGGTAACGAAGAAGCCTGGATCCGACCTTTGTTTCCTTCGTTACCTTCGGTGAAGCCGGTTCGAGGGTGCGAAATCGTAATCCGCGGCGTCCGTGGAATCCGGGGTCAAAAATGCTTGGCCTTCACCGCAGTTTTTCCGCCAGGCCCTGGCGCAGGATGGCGAGGGTGCGTTCCTGCTGGCGCCACAGCCGGTGGGCCTCGTCGAGCGTGACCTCGGCAAAGTGCACTTTGTCCCCCGGGCGCAGTTGCGCCGCGAGCGGCAGGTCCACGCCGATCACGTGGGCGAGGCGCGGATAGCCGCCGATGGTCTGCGCATCCGCCAGCAGGAGGATCGGCTGGCCGTCGGGCGGCACCTGCACCGTGCCCGGGGCGACTGCCGCCGAGAGCAATTCGCGGCCGCGCCGGCGGATGAGTCGGGGGCCGGAGAGGCGGATGCCCATGCGATCGGACACCGGCGTGACGCCAAATCCCGCGGCGAGGCAGTTGGCATCGAAGTCATCCCATTGCGCGCCGCGGAGCACGCGGAGCGTCGGCGCGTGGGAGTAAGGTGGCAGCACATGGGGATCCACCCGCCAGTGCTTGGCCTCGTGGGGCAGCACCCAGGCGCCCGCCTGCAGCGTGTCACCATCACGCAGTGCCCGGCCCTCGTGTCCGCCGAGATGAGCGCGCAGGAAAGTGCTGCGGCTTCCCAGTACGACCGGCACCTCCACCCCGCCGGCAATGGCCACGTAGCCACGGCACCCGTGGTGACACGGACCGAGTGCAAGGCGGCCGCCCGCGCGCACCACGACCGGTTGCCACGAGGGCACGCCGGCGAAACCGGCGCCGCCGATTGCGATGGTCGTGTCCTCCGAGAATTCCAGCACGGGGCCGGCCAGCGTGCATTCCAGCACGGCGGCATCCTCGGGATTGCCCACGAGCAGATTGGCGAGACGCAGCGCAAAGAGATCGGCGGCGCCGCCCGCGGGCAGGCCCTCGGCGCGGTGGCCGGGCCGGCCGGCGTCCTGCACGGTCGTCATGGGCCCGGCGCGAATGACGTTTATTTCCATGCGGCAAACTCCTCCGGGCTGATGGGGCGGAACTTCACCCGGTCGCCGGTCAGCAACAGCGCAGGCGGCGACAGGTGGAGGCGAAAGAGCGCCCGCGGGGTGCGGCCGATAAGATTCCAACCGCCGGGGCTGGCGATCGGGTACACGCCGGTCTGGGCGCTGCCGATGCCGACGGAACCGGCCGGCACCAGCGGCCGCGGGGTGGCGCGCCGCGGGGTGTTCAGCCGCGGAGGAAGTCCGCCGAGGTATGGAAATCCCGGGGAGAAACCGATGGCGTGCACGCGGTACTCGCCGCCGCTGTGGAGCTTGATGACTTCCTCCGGGGTGAGACCGGTGTGCGCCGCCACCACGCCGAGATCCGGTCCGAACTCGCCGCCGTAGCACACGGGGATCTCGACCACCCGGGCCGTCGCAGCACTGGGAGCCCGCTCGGCGGGCGCGGACAGCTTCATGAGGGCGCCGGCCAAGTCGGCATAACTCCCGATTTTGCGCGGGTCGTAGAACACGGTCACCGAGCCGAACGCCGGCACGATATCGGTCACGCCGGCCGGCGGATGGCCGGCGATGGCTCGGGCGACGGAGCCGACGCGGGCCATGGTGGGTTCGTCGATCGCCTGGCCGATCTCCAGGACAACCGCCGCATCTCCCATGGGATGGAGCGTCATAATGAACCGGAAGATCCGCGGTGAGCGACTGCTTGGCAAGAGCGGTGCGGTGACCGCCGGAGGCCGATTTCAGATCGCAAATTTCAGATCTGAAATTCGCCGGATGTGAAACGGTCGAGAATACGGCTGCTCATGGGATCTCTCACAGGACGGCCCCCCGTGCTTATCCCTCCCACCCCACGCCCTGATACATGCCGGGAAAGGTTTGAAGACCCCGCCTGATTCACGACTAATCCACGCCCATGTCAGTCTTACGCCGCTTTCTGCCTGCCCTCGCCTGCGCGTTACTTCTCGCCGCCTGCCGCGATACCAAGGCCATTTCCTACCGCGTGCCCCACGAGGCCGATCCTGAACCGGTGACCCCGGTCGCCGTCCCGGCAGCTGCCGCCGGGTCCGCCATGGCATCCACGCCTGTGGCGACCACCGCCGGCATGGCACTGGCCTGGACCGCGCCGGCCCAATGGCAATCGAAGGCGGCCACGGCGATGCGCAAGGCCACCTACACCATGGCCGGGGGTGGCGCTGAGGCCGAACTCGCCATCACCTCCTTCCCGGGTGACGTCGGCGGCGAGCTGGCC